>JBPCSR010000160.1:0-13357 GCA_051006935.1 Gaiellales bacterium | reverse complement strand
ACCTTGGCCATCGCAGCCGCCTCGACCGTGAGGGCCGCGAGGTCCTCCGGCTCCAGCGAGTGGATGTTGGTCTTGCCGCACGCGCGGGCCAGCATCTGGACCTCGAGCGTCATCGTGTGCAGGAAGTTGTAGACCCGCTCGGCGGCCTCGTCGACGACGAGGCGCTTGCGGAGATCCAGATCCTGGGTCGCCACGCCGACCGGGCAGCGGCCCGTGTGGCAGTGGTAGCACTCACCGGCGGGGACGCCCACGGTGCCCTCGTAGTCGGTGACGCCCGGGATCTCCTTGTTGCAGTTCAGCGCCATCAGCGCCGAGTGCCCGATCGCGACGGCCTTGGCGCCGAGCGCGATGCACTTGGCCACGTCGGCGCCGTTGCGGATGCCGCCGGCCACGACGAGATCGATCTCGTCGGCGAGGCCGACGTCCTCGAGGGCGCGGCGCGCCTCGGGGATGGCCGCCATCAGCGGGATGCCCGTCTCCTCGGTGGCGATGTGCGGGCCGGCACCGGTGCCGCCCTCCGCGCCATCGAGGTAGATGACGTCAGGGCCGCACTTCGCGGCCATGCGGACGTCGTCGTAGACACGGCTCGCGCCGAGCTTGAGCTGGATCGGGATCTGGTAGTCCGTCGCCTCACGGACCTCCTGGATCTTGAGGCTCAGGTCGTCCGGGCCCATCCAGTCGGGATGGCGCGCGGGCGAGCGCTGGTCGATGCCGGCGGGCAGGGAGCGCATCTCCGCGACCTGCTCCGTCACCTTCTGCCCCATCAGGTGGCCGCCGAGGCCCACCTTGCAGCCCTGGCCGATGAAGAACTCGACCGCATCCGCGCACATCAGGTGGTGCGGGTTGAAGCCGTAACGGCTCTGGATGCACTGGTAGTACCACTTCGTCGACAGGTCGCGCTCCGGCGGGATCATGCCGCCCTCGCCCGAGCAGGTCGCGGTGCCCGCCATCGAGGCGCCCTTGGCCAGGGCCATCTTCGCCTCGAGGGACAGGGCGCCGAAGCTCATGCCCGTGATGTAGATCGGGATGTCGAGCTCGAGCGGCTTCTTGGCGAAGCGCCCGCCGATCACGGTCTTGGTGACGCACTTCTCGCGGTAGCCCTCGATCACGAAGCGCGTGAGGGTACCGGGCATGAACATCAGCTGGTCCCAGTGCGGGATCGGCTTGAACATGGAGAAGCCGCGCATGCGGTAGCGACCCAGCTCGGCCTTCATGTGGATGTCGTTCATCACCTCAGGGGTGAAGATCGGACTCCGGCCGAGGACTGCGCGCTTCCGCTCGATTTCCTTTGCGTTATCGCTCATCGGTGGTTCCCCCTTTCGCCTAGAGGACGAGCTTGCGCTCGGACGGCTCGAGGCTGTCGTAGTTGTAGAGCTTCTTGCCGCAGACGAACTTCTGGAAGGCCGGGGGCGTGCCCAGTTCGTAGATGCGGAACTTCCGCTCGATGAATTCCGTGTCGGCGTCGGTCCACTCGCCGGGGACGCAGTCGATCCCGAGGGATCGGACCTTGCCGCCGACGTAGATGATGCCGTCGTACATGGAGTCGCCGAGGCCATGGCCCGCGTCGCCGCAGATGACCTGGCGGCCGCGCTGCATCATGAAGCCCGTGTTGGCTCCGACGGAGCCCATCGTGAGGATGGTCCCGCCCTTCTGGTCGATGCCGGTGCGGGCGCCGAGGCGGCCCTTGACGATCAGATCGCCGCCGCGCATCGCCGCACCCGTCAGGGAGCCGGCGTTGCCCTCGACCACGACCGTGCCGCTCATCATGTTCTCGCAGGCCGACCAGCCCACGCGGCCCTTGATGTGCACCTCGGGGCCGTCGATGATCCCGCAGGCGAAGTAGCCCAGCGAGCCCTCGAAGGTGATCTTGCAGCGCGTCAGGATGCCCACGCCCAGCGAGTGCTTCGCACCCGGATTCTGGACCGTGACCTCCTCGATGCCCTGCTCGTTGATGAGCCAGCGCAGCTCGAGATTGATCTGACGCGTGGTCAGATTGTGCGCGTCGAACTCGGCCTTCGTGCCGTCGATGCTCGAGATCTTCGGGACGTCGGCATTCGGCTCGACGAGTCCGCGCGCGTCGTAGACGATCTGGCTCTCACCGGTCAGCGAGTCCACACCATCACCTCACCTTCATACGGGTCGTACGTGTCGATTTCATGATCGATGATCGCGCGGATCGCCATCTCCTCCGACGCCAGCGCGATCAGGTTCTCGCCCTCGAAGAGGACCAGCGGCTTCGCCGCCATCTCGTCCTTCGCGACGCCGAGGGCGTCGGCCGTGACGCAGATGTACGTGAAGACGCCGTCGAGCTCGTCGAGGCTCAGCCGCATGGCCTCCTCGAGCCCCAGCCCCTCGCTCATCTTCTCCGCCAGGTAGACGGCGATGATCTCCGAGTCGCACTCGGAGTTGAAGCGATGGCCCGAGCGCTCGAGGCGGCGGCGCCACTGGAAGTAGTTGGTCAGCTGGCCGTTGTGCACGACCGCGATGTCGCTGAACGGATACGCCCAGTAGGGATGCGCGCCCGAGATGTCGACGTCGGACTCCGTCGCCATGCGGACGTGGCCGATGGCATGCGTGCCCTGGAAGTTCTCGAGCCTGTACTGCGCGCAGACCGTGTCGGCGTCGCCGAGGTCCTTGATGATCTCGAGCGAGTGGCCGAGGCTGAGGACCTCGCAGTCCGCGATGTCCTCGATCTGGTCGGCCAGCTTCTTCAGCTCGCCGTCGTAGGCGAGCGTGAGGCGGTACGCGTAGTCCGTCTCCTGCTGCTTGTCGACGATCTTCGCGCCGAGGCCGGTGATGCGGCGCTCGGCCTCCTCCATGTTGCGCCGGATGCGATCGGCGAACTCGAAGTCACGCGGCGTCGTGGTGTTCGCCGTCGTGTAGCGCAGCACGACGTTCTCGGTCGGCGGCGCGTAGAGCGCGTAGCCGGTCGAGTCCGGGCCGCGGTGCTTCATGGACTGCAGCATCCGCGTCATGTCCTGCCCGACGTTGTGGTGCCCGTCCTTGTAGATGATTCCTGCGATTCCGCACACGGTGATCTCTGCCCTCGTTGCGTTGTGGGTTTGTCGACTCCGCCCTACGGGAGGATGTCGAGGTACTCCTGGACGTCCCAATCGGTGACGGTGGCGCAGTAGCGCTCCCACTCGTCCCACTTGTAGTGCCGGAAGATGCGGTACATGTCGCCCGGCATGGAGGCCTTGATGACCTCGTCGTTGTCGAGCGCCTCGAGGGCCTCGCCGAACGTCATCGGGATGCGCTTGACGTCCTTGCCGGCCTTCATGGCCTCGTAGATGTTGCGCTCCTCGGGCTCGCCGGGGTCGATCTGGTTCTCGATGCCGTCGCGCATCGCGTGGATGAGCGCGTTCAGCGAGAGGTACGGGTTGACCGCGGAGTCGACCGAGCGGTACTCGAAGCGGCCCGGGGCCGACACGCGCAGGGCGGTCGTGCGGTTCTGGAAGCCCCAGTCCGCGAAGACCGGCGCCCAGAAGCCCGTGTCCCAGAGGCGGCGGTACGAGTTGACCGTCGGCGAGGAGATCGCCGTCAGCGCGCTCAGGTGCTTGAGGATGCCGCCGATCGCCCACTTGCCGACGTCGCCGGGCATCATCGGGTTGGCCGGATCCGGCGGGTCGAACAGGTTCTGATCGCCCTTCCAGATCGAGATGTTGTGGTGGCAGCCGTTGGCCGAGACGCCCATGAACGGCTTCGGCATGAAGCACGGGAACGCGTTCATCTCACGGCCGACCTGCTTGCAGATCTGGCGGTACGTCGTGAGGTTGTCCGCGGTGATCTCGGCGCGATCGAAGTTGAAGTTCAGCTCGAGCTGGCCCGGCGCGTCCTCGTGGTCGCCCTGGATCATGTCGAGGCCGAGCGCGCCCGCGTACTCCATCACCTTGTGGATCAGGGGCTGGAACTCGGAGAACTGGTCGATGTGGTAGCAGAACGGCTTCGACAGGCCCTCGACCGACGGCGTGCCGTCGGGATTGTTCTTGAGCCACAGCATCTCCGGCTCGGTGCCGGCCATCAGGCGCATGCCGTGGTCGGCCTCGAACGCGGCCTGGGTGCGCTTGAGGTTGCCGCGGCAGTCCGCGGTCAGGAACGCACCGGGCTCCTCCTCCTCCTCGCGGCCGCGGAACAGCGTGCAGAAGACGCGCGCGACCTTGGGGTCCCAGGGCAGCTGCGCGAAGGTATCGGGGTCGGGCAGGCCGACCAGCTCACGCGCCTCGGGGCCGTAGCCGATGTAGTCGCCGTGACGGTCGACGAACAGGTTCGCCGTGGCGCCGTACACGAGCTGGAAGCCCTTGCGCGCCATGCTCTCCCAGTGCTTCGCAGGCACGCCCTTGCCCATGATGCGCCCGGTGACCGAGGCGAACTGGTAGTAGATGTACTCGACGCCGGTGGCGTCGATCATCTTGCGAACCTCCTTGACCTGGTCGTCGCGACCCGGTGCTGCGAGGTAGTTCTCCATATCCGTCATGACGGAACCTCTCTCCTCTCCCTGATCCCCCGGGCGTCCCCGGCGGTCCGAGCGTCCTCGGATGTAGTGGAAAACGTAGGCGCGCTGGGGCGGTCGGGCAATGTCCCGCGCGCGCAGTGAACGCGCTCCGTGCAGGAGGGTTTGCACATACGGAGCCGCCGAACGTGGCCCGAACGGCCCGTATCGTGGGACGAAACGGCCGAAAAATGGTCTGCCGAGCACACCTTCAGGGGGTTCCCCTGTGCACTTCCCACTGGTACGGTGTCGCATCTGAACACCCGGACCCCACCCATCCCGGCCCCGCCGGACGCCTCCGTCGACGAGCGGCGGGTCCTCTACGAGATCATCCGCACGGTCGCATCGAGCGTGGATCTCGAGCAGGTGCTCGGCGCCATCGTCGAACTCGTCACGGAGCAGACGCGGGCCCACGCCACGCTGATCTTCATCGCGGAGGGCCCGGACGAGGACCTGGTGCTCCGCTCCGTCTCCGACGACCACTACCGCGACCAGATCGGCACGGTCCGCCTGCGCCGCGGCGAGGGCCTGGCCGGCTGGGTCGCGAAGCACCGCGAGCCCGTGTTCATCGCCGAGAACGCCCTGCAGGACCCCCGCGTCAAGTACTTCCCCGAGTTCGAGGAGGAGAAGTACCAGTCGATCGTGTCGGTGCCGCTGATCGCCCCGGACGACGAGATGATCGGCGTGATCGCGCTCCACGCCGAGGCGCCGCGCGTGTTCACCGAGGAGGACGCGGCATTCGTGACGCACTCCGCCTCGCTCGTCGCCTCCGCGATCGTCAACGCGCGCCTCTACGAGGCCGCACGGCGGCGCGTGCGCGAGCTCGAGGGCCTGTCGGCGCTGTCGACCACGGTCTCGACGGCGACCGCGCTCGACGAGCTGCTGCCCGTCGCCGTCGCCCGCGCGCTCCCGCTGCTCGAGGCGGAGAGCGCCCACATCTACCTGCTCGACCGCGGCGACCGCCTGCAGCGGCACGCCTCCGCGCCGGAGGTCGGCGACGCCCCGTCGGCGGTCACCGTCGGCGAGCTCGCCGACTCGCGCCGCACCGGTGGCAGCGGGGTGCAGGCCGCGCTGGGCGCCGCGCTCTGGGGCGCCGCCGGGGATCCGGGCTCGCTGCTCGCGCCGATGCTCGCCGACGGCGAGGTGCTCGGGGCGCTCGTCGTCCACGCCGCGGACGGTCGCGCCTTCACCCACGACGATCGCGAGCTCGCGGCCTCGATCGCCTCCCAGGTCGCCGTGGGCATCAAGAAGATCCGCCTGATCGAGGGCCTCGAGGAGCGCAACCTGATCAAGGACTTCTTCGCGGACCTCGCCGCCGGGCGCTTCGCCGACGGCCTCTCGTCCCGCGCCCGCCGACTCGGGTGCGACTTCGGCCAGCCGAAGCTCGCGGTCGTCGTGATCGGCTGGCGCGATGCCGTGGACGAGGAGCGGGCCGCCGCGCTCGAGCGCTTCCGCGCCGCCCTCGTGCGCGCCCTGCCGGGCGTGCTCATCGACCAGCGCGATGAGGAGGCGGTGGCGCTCGTCCCCGCGCTCGGCGGCGACGAGTCCGACGCGGTGCGGCGCCTCGAGAAGGCGCTCGGCGAAGGCGCGCAGAGGCTGCCGCTCGTGGTCGGGGTCTCGAGCCCGTGCCTCGGCGCGGCAGCGCTCGCCACGGGGCTCCAGGAGGCGCGCCAGGCGGCGCTCGCCGCGCCGGTGATCGTCGACCATCCCGCCGTCGTCCCCTACGACGGGCTCGGACCCTACAAGTACCTGCTGCGCGTGCCGCTGGACGGCGACGTCCGCGACCGCCAGCGCGACGCGCTGCGCAAGCTCCGCGAGTACGACCGTCAGCGCCAGGCGCAGCTCACGCGCACGCTGGAGGAGTTCCTGCGCCAGCGCGGCAACATCTCGGCCACCGCCCAGGCGCTGTACGTGCACCCGAACACGCTGCGCCAGCGCCTGCGCCGCATCGAGGAGCTCACCGGCATCAGCATCAAGGGCGACGACTGGCTGATGATCGAGATCGCCCTCAAGCTGCTGCGCCTCGAGGAGGCGCTCGGCCACCAGGCGTAGGCCGACGAGCTTCCGCCCGGTTGGGACCCGACCCCGATCGGAAGCCCACCGGCCCCCCGTATCCATATCGACACCCATCTATGTCGGCAGCCGGATACGGTTCCGACCATGGGCGATCGACTGCTGCTGGCGTGCGCCACCCCGTTGGTGGCGGCGGCGATGGATGATGCGGAGGCGGAGGCGCTCGCGCGGACCCTGAAGGCCGTCGCCGACCCGAACCGCGTCAAGATCCTGCACCGACTCGTGTCGGCGGCTCCCGAAGGCGTCTGCGTCTGCGATTTGACCGAACCGCTCGGCATCGCCCAGCCCAGCGTCAGCTACCACCTGCGCATCCTGCGCCAGGCCGGGCTGATCGAACGTCGCCGCGAACGCAGCTTCGCGTACTTCTCCGTGCGCGCCGAGGCACTCCATCGTCTGGCCGCACTCCTCGACCCTACCTCGCGGGAGGTCGCTGCATGACCCCCCCGATCCGCATCGGCATCAACGGCTTCGGGCGCATGGGGCGCCTCGCGCTGCGTGCCAGCTGGGAGTGGCCCGAATTCGAGTTCGTCCACATCAACGAGTCCGTGGGCGACGCCGAGACGTGCGCGCACCTGCTCGAATTCGACTCCGTCCACGGTCGTTGGCCGCATGCAGTCGCAGCAGAGGGCGACGCGATCGCGATCGACGGGACGCTGATCTCGACGTCACGCGAGGCCGACCCGAAGGCCACGCCCTGGGGCGAGATGGGCATCGACCTCGTCTTGGAAGCGACCGGGCGCTTCAAGACCATCGAGACGCTGCAGCCGCATTTCGACAACGGCGCGCGCAAGGTCGTCGTCGCCGCACCGGTCAAGGATCCGGCTGCGCTGAACGTCGTGATGGGCGTCAACGATGCCCGCTACGACCCCGCGGTGCACGACATCGTCACGGCGGCCTCCTGCACGACCAACTGCCTCGCCCCCGTCGTCAAGGTCATCCACGACGGCATCGGCATCCGCCACGGCCTGATCACCACGCTCCACGACGTGACGAACACCCAGACGATCGTCGACGCGCCGCACAGGGACCTGCGGCGCGCTCGTGCGGCGAGCCTTTCGCTGATCCCGACGACGACGGGCTCCGCGACCGCGATCGGGCTGATCCTCCCCGAGCTGGAGGGGAAGCTGAACGGCCTGGCCGTGCGCGTGCCGCTGCTCAACGCCTCGCTGACGGACTGCGTGTTCGAGGTCGCGCGCGCGACCACGGTCGAGGAGGTCAACGGCCTGCTGCAGGCCGCCGCCGAGGGGCCGCTCGGCCACGTCCTCGGCTACGAGGAGCGCCCGCTCGTATCGGTCGACTACAAGGACGACCCGCGATCGTCCGTGGTCGACGCGCCGTCCACGATGGTCGTCGGCGGCACGCAGGTGAAGGTCCTCGCCTGGTACGACAACGAATGGGGCTACGCCAACCGCTACGCCGAGCTCGCCCGCCTCGTCGGCCTGCAGCTGCCCGGGTAGGATCGCCCCGATGAGCGCCACCGCTCGCTCGGGAGACCTTCGCGCCTACGCGCTGATCACGTCCGCGTACTGGGCGGAGACGATCACCGACGGCGCGATCCGACTCCTCGTCCTCTTCTACTTCTACGACCTCGGGTACAGCCCGCTCGAAGTCGCGTCGCTGTTCGTGTTCTACGAGGCCTTCGGGATCGTCACGAATCTCGTCGGCGGCTGGCTCGCGGCGCGCGTGGGCCTCAAGTCCACGCTCGTCGCCGGGCTGGCGCTCCAGCTCGGTGCGCTGCTGATGCTCGCGCTGGCCCCCGACCCCTGGCTCGTGGTGCCGTACGTGATGGCCTCGCAGGCGATCAGCGGCATCGCCAAGGACCTCACCAAGATGAGCTCCAAGAGCGCGGTCAAGCTGGTCGTGCCCGACGGCGCCTCCGACACGCTCTTCCGCTGGGTCGCGATCCTGACCGGCTCGAAGAACGCGCTCAAGGGCCTCGGGTTCTTCGTCGGCGGCGCGCTCCTCACGCTCGTCGGGTTCCAGCCCGCGCTCGCGCTGCTGGCCGTGCTCGTCGGCGCCGGCCTGCTGCTCGTGCTGGTCGCCGTGCGCGGGCAGCTGGGACGCCCCGACGCCAAGGCGCGCTTCCGCCACATGCTCTCGCGCAACCGCGCGGTCAACCTGCTCGCCGCCGCGCGCGTCTTCCTGTTCGCCTCGCGCGACGTATGGTTCGTCGTCGGGCTGCCCGTGTTCCTGCGCAGTGCGCTCGGCTGGAGCTTCTGGCAGGTCGGCGCGTTCATGGCGATCTGGGTGATCGGCTACGGAGTCGTGCAGGCGTTCGCGCCGCAGCTGCTCCGCCGGACCGGCTCGCAGGAGCCGACGGGCTTCACCGCGGCGTGGCTCGCGTTCCTCCTCGCCCTGTTCCCCGCCGGCATCGCGACCGCCCTCGCGGCCGACGTCGATCCGGCGACGGTGCTCGTGGCGGGGCTGATCCTGTTCGGCGTGGTCTTCGCGCTCAACTCCGCCGTCCACTCGTTCCTGATCCTGCACTACGCCGACGGCGACAAGGTCGCCATGAACGTCGGCTTCTACTACATGGCGAACGCGGGCGGTCGCCTCGCGGGCACGGTGCTCTCCGGCCTGCTCTACGAGTGGCAGGGACTCGAGGCGTGCCTCTGGGCCTCGGCGCTGATGGTCGTCGCGGCCGGAGCGATCTCCCTCCTCCTGCCGCGGCGGGTCGCGCCGCGCGCGAGCTGAGGCGCGGATGGGCGGCTCGGACCGCGCCGAGCCGCCCTCCCGCGACTGCGCGGACTAGCCGCGCGCCTTGACGAGCTCGGTGAGCTTCGGCACCACGTCGTGGAGGTCGCCCACGATGCCGAAGTCGGCGTAGTCGAAGATCGGCGCGTTCTTGTCCTTGTTGATCGCCACGATCGTGCCGGAGCCCTGCATGCCGACCTTGTGCTGGATCGCGCCGGAGATGCCGCACGCGATGTACAGCTTCGGTGAGACGGTCTTGCCCGTCTGACCGACCTGGGCGCTGTAGGGGTACCAGCCCGCGTCGACGACCGCGCGCGTGGCGGCGACGGCGCCGCCGAACGCGGAGGCGCACTCCTCGACGACCGCGAAGGCCGTCGCATCGCCGAGTCCGCGGCCGCCGGCCACGAGCACCTCGGCCGCGCCGATGTCCGGACCGGAGTCCTCGGCGTCCTCATGGCCGACGAGCTGCACGGCCTGCGAGTAGCCCTTGAACGTCGGCGTGAAGCGCTCGACGGGCGCCGAGGCGCCGTTGCCCTCCGATGCCGCGAAGGCGTTGGAGCGCGTGACGACCACGCCGACGGGCGTCGTGAAGCCGCAGTGGGCCAGCACCGAGTCGCCGAGGCCGGAGCGGCGGGTCACGAGCGAGCCGCCTTCCGCGTGGAGCTCGACGGCGTCGATCACGATGCCGGCGCCGAGGCGCGCGGCGAGACCCGCCATGGCGTCGGCCGCCATGATCGAGGCGCCGGCGAGCCAGTAGCGGTACTGGCCGCCCTCCTGCGCCGTGGCGCAGGCGTCGACGACCGGCTGGGCGATGCCGCTGGCCAGCGCCGCGTCGTCAGCGATGCGCACCTTGGACGCGCCGAAGCCGCCGAGGGCGCCCATCGCCGCGTCGTCGAGGCCGGAGCCGCAGACGATCGCCTCGACGGGCTCGCCGAGCGCGGCGCCGAGCCGGGCCGCCTCCTCGAGGACGCCGAGCGAGCCCTTGGCGATCTCGCCGCCCTGGACCTCGCAGAGAACCGCGATACCGGCCATTACGCGACCACCTTCTTCTCGATCAGGAACGCGAGGAGCTGATCGGCGGCGCTGCCGTCGTCCTCGATGACGATGGTGTCGCCGCGGCCCTCGGGCTTCGAGAGGCCGCCGACGACGGTGCCGGCGCCGGCCGCGCCGACCTGGCCCGCGTCGACGCCGAGGTCGGCGAGCGACACGACCTCGTGCGGCTTCCGCTTGGCGCCCATGATCGCGGGCAGCGGCGGGTAGCGCGGGTCGTTGATCGCGTCGGACACGGAGACGACGCACGGCATGCTCGCCTTGACGGTGTCGTAGCCCGTCTCGACCTGGCGCTTGATCGTGACGGCGCCGTCACCCAGCTCGATCGAGGCGGCCTGCGTCACGCACGGCAGCTCGAGCAGCTCGGCGACCAAGCCGGCCATCACGTACGACTCGGCGTCGGCGGCCTGCTGGCCGAGCAGGATCAGATCGTAACCGCCCCGCTGGAGCGCGGCGGCGAGGATGCGCGCGGTGCCGAGCAGGTCGCTGCCGGCGGCGGCGTCATCGGCCACGTGGACGGACTGATCGCCGCCCTGCGCGAGCGCGCGGTCGACGGAGCGGTTGGCGCTCTCCGGGCCGACGGTGACGACGGTGATCTCCGCGTCGGGCGCCGGACCCTCCTTGATCTGGACGGCCGCCTCGATGGCGTGCCGGTCGTACGGGTTGAGCGTGTTCTCCCCGTTGCGGACGAGCCGCTTGGTGCCCTCGTCGATCCGCTTCTCGGCGGTCGGGTCCGGGACTTCCTTGACGCAGATCGCGATGCGCACGCGTGCCTCCTGAGGTTGCCGTGGGCAACGATACCCAAGTCCACCGGATGTTTCGCCGGACTCAGGCCGCGCGGCTGAACGGGCCGCGCCGGCGGATCCAGCGGCGGCGCCGCGGGACGATCGCCTCAGGCACCTCGGCGCCACGCGCCGCGGCGATGCCGGCCGCCACCACGGCCTCCTCGACGAACCCCGCGCGGTGCAGGATCATGCTCGCCACGGCGATCTCGTCGGCGGGCGAGCGCACGTCCTCGACGATGCCGCGCGCGAGCTCGAGGGCGATGTCGCGGCGGTACGCGCCCTCGTCCATCAGGTAGCAGGCTGCCCGGGCTGCGCTCACGGCCCCAAGGTATCCCCCGAAAGGTCATGAGATGGCGCTCCCGGGCGCGTCTGAACAGAACCCTCACAAACGCCTTCGACGTCCCGAACATCCTGCCGACGGGCGAGGCGCGGCGAATTGGCAGCCAATGGTGAACGCCGTCACGGGAATTCACCATTCCGGAACGGGACGTCCACAGACGCTTCACCCATCCGCCTGCGCCACCTCCCTACGGTGGCGTCAGACCGCGATCCACGCGGGCATCCAGGAGGAAACGTGAACACGAAGAGTCGGATCATCGCGCTCGGCACGTGCGCCGCGATCGGCGCCGCGCTCGCCATCCCGTCGATCGGCGGCGCGGACGCGCCCGCCCCGCTGGCGCTCAATTCCTACGCCGTCAGCGGCTACAAGGTCTCGCCGAACGGCAAGCAGCCGAAGTCGCTGGTGCCGACGGCGGCCAACGGCAAGCTGCCGGGCCGCATCATCGACCTCTCGAAGGTCCAGGCCGGCGCCACCATCAACGGCGCGATCGGCACGGAGTGGACGGCCGCAGCGGCCGGCGGCGCCTCGGGCGCAGCCGCGTCCTTCCCGCTCGCCCTGCCCAAGCGCCTGAGCCTCACGAACTTCGGCATCAAGGGCGGCGCCGTCGAGGATCCGGAGTGCGACGGCACGTACGAGAAGCCGACCTCCCCGGCCGGCCACCTCTGCATCTACCCGGGCCATGTGCCGGGCTACTACAGCACGGGTGAGGCCGAGGTGCTGAACGTGGCGCTCAACGGCGAGGGCAACTACGACGCCACCGCCTACGTGATGAGCGGCGTCGCCGGCAAGTACGGCTTCCGCGTCGAGGTCAAGGCGAAGGCCGCCGGCCTCGCCAAGTTCTTCGCGACGTGGTCCTACACCGCCCCGAGCAACACCACCCCCGCCTCGTAACCCCCGACCAGCAACCAGGAGAACCACACCCATGCGCCTCTCTCCCAAGACCCTGATCGCCGGCCTCGTGGCCGCCGCGGTCCTCGCCGTGGTACCGGCCGCCGGTGCCACCACGTACGCCACCGGCGGTTCGACCGGCATGCAGATCCTCGCCTCCGCGCTCGCGCAGGCGTACACGAAGAACCCGGCCAACAAGGACCACGCCCGCTTCACGGTCGCGGGCGGCGGCTCCGGCGCCGGCATCAACGGCGTCAACGCCGGCACATTCGTGATCGGCGACTCGTCGCGCGCGCCCAACCAGCCTTGCGGTGCGAAGGGCAAGGACGCGTGCGGCCTGGTCTTCTACCCGATCTCGGTCGAGCCGTTCGTCGTGATCGTCAACCCGAAGAACAAGGTGTCGAGCCTCACGCAGGCCCAGATCAACGGCATCTTCCAGGGCCAGGTCACGAACTGGAACCAGGTCGGCGGTGCCAACTGCCCGATCAAGGGCTACACCCGCATCGCGGGCTCCGGCACCCTGTCCACGTTCCAGACCCTGTACCTCGGCGGCGCACCGGTCGCGTCGTCCTTCAGCGCCCAGGGCTCGAACGGCCTGGTCCGCGCGGCCGTCGCCGGGAACTCCTGCGCGATCGGCTTCGTGACCTACGCCTACACGGTGAGCAACACGACGATCAAGCCGCTCGCCGTGGGCGGCGTCGCGCCGTCCCTGGCGAACGTGAAGTCGGGCAAGTTCCCGTACGCCGGGTACCAGTACTTCGTCACGAAGGGCCCGGCCACGGGCGCTGTCCTGAACTACATCAACTGGGCCCGCAGCAGCGGCGCCACGTCGATCATCTCGAAGTACGCCCTCCCGACCACGGCGGCTCCGGTCAACTCGTAGCCGACACGGTCACCCGCAGCCCTCGCGGCTAGCGCGTCCACGGGCCCTCCCAGCTTCGGCTGGGAGGGCCCGTCGTCGTTGTTCACCAGCCCGTAGCCGAATCGGCTCCGCTTCGGCTCCCACGGCGATCCCGTCGCCTCGTAGCCTCCCTGCCG
>JBPCSR010000159.1:0-14414 GCA_051006935.1 Gaiellales bacterium | reverse complement strand
GGCGCCAAGCTCGACGGCGCCAACATGAGCGGCACCAACATGACCGGCGCCAACATGACCGGCACGACGATGAAGAACATGAAGATGGTCGGCACCAAGATGATGAAGGCCAACCTCTCGAGGGTCACGATCATCGGCGGCAACTGGTCCAAGGCCAAGCTGATGCACACCAAGCTCAACGGCATTCACGTCAGCAAGACGAACATGTCGCACGTCGACTTCACCGGCGCCACCAACCAGGCCCCCAAGACGCGTTCGCTGCGTACCAGCACGTCGTGGCTCTGGTCCGGCGGCGTGTTCAGCGCCGTCAATCTGAGCTGGGGCGTGTTCCTCAACACCACCCTGCCCAACACCACCTTCACGAATCGCACCAACCTCCAGTGGGCGACGATGGAGAATGCGGATTTCCATAACACCGTGTTCGCCGACGTGGTGTATTTCGAGGCGACCGGCATCCTCAACTCGAACCTGGATGATTCGCGGATCGTCGGCAACGTCTACGCGCCGGTGTTCGTCACCGACTCGTCGTTCAACAACGTCCGGTGCGGCTATTACCAGGTGCCGTCTGGCCGGCAGGTGATCGGCTCCGTGCACGTCGTTCCTCCGCTCTGGTCCACGAACCCGTTCACCGGGCAGGCCGCGAACGGCAACTACCTGGTCACGTACGGCGGATGGAGCCTGTACGCCCCGAATTACGATTGGGGCTACAAGTTCAGCCGCACGCCCGGCGCGAACAGCGCGCTGGGAGCGCCGGCGTTCCACGCCGCCACCGGCACCGCCAATATCGAGTGGAACGGGTGCCTGATCATGGGGGTCAACGCCTCCTAGTCGTCGTACGCCGCCCTCCCGCGATCGGGAGGGCGGCGGCGCGCCGATAGGGGCGCCTGGATTCGAACCAGGGCCTGACCGGTTATGAGCCGGCTGCTCTAACCGCTGAGCTACGCCCCTCCCGGGACAGGATAGGCGGCGGGCGGGCTACTGCTGCGTCGACTCGGCGCCGCGCACCGGCGCGCCCGCCACGTCGAGCGCGCGCGTGGCCCGCGCCGTCACGAGCTGGTACAGCACGAGCAGCTGGGTGATCGCGAGCGCGTCGGAGCGGAACAGGTCCATGCCGCGCGTGAACTGCCCGAGGCGGTCGAGCTGCAGATGGCGGGCGAAGTGCAGGCGATCCCAGATCGCCTCCTCGATCTCCTGCGCGCGGCCGGGCGGCAGGAGGCCGGGGACCTTGAGCAGCTGCTCGCCGTGCGACAGCGCGGTGATCGTGAAGTCGTCCTCCCCCTCCCCGCCGAGGCCGCTCAGATCGGGGTGCGGGACGGTCGGGCGCAGCAGGATCTCCGCGTCGAGGTTCTTCTCGGCCGGGTTCGTGCCCGGGCGGAACGTGATCACGAGGTCGGCGAACGCGCGCTGCGGCCGCACCCACTTGCCGGAGTCGCGCTCGCGGCGGTCCATCTCGTCGAGCACCTCGTCCGTCGTGTAGCCGCGGCGCGTCGTGTCGCGCAGCAGCTTCCACGAGCGGCGGTTCTCCTCGGGCGGATCCATGTAGACCGCGCAGTCGAAGCGCCGGCGCAGCTCGTCGGTCTGCAGGCAGAGGAGGCCGTCGACGACGGTGTACGGCGCGGGCTGCAGGTACTCGGGCGGCCCGAGCGTGCCGTCGACGTGCCGGTAGGTCGGCTTGAGGATCGCGCGCTGCATCGTCAGCGCCTCGAGGTCCTGGGCCATGATGTCGAGGTAGTTCGCCTCGGGGTCGAGCGGCGTGATGCCCATCACCTTGCGCTGCGAGCGGTCGTAGCGGTGGTAGTCGTCCGACGGCACGTGCGCGACCTGCTCCTCGCCGAGGACGCGCGCGAGGCCGCGCGTCAGCGTGGTCTTGCCGCTGGCCGAGTCGCCGACCACGGCGAGGACCGTCGACTGGGCCACACCTGCGCGCATCGCCGCCATAGCCCGAGCATCGTCGCAGGTTCGCGCGGCCGCCGGGGTCAGCATGCTGACGCGGCCCGGATCGGGGCCTCGAAACGCGGTAGGATCGCGCCATGGCGACCCCGACCGGCGAGTCCAAGCGCAGCGCGTTCTACGCCACGCGGACGATCAGCCGCGACGTCGTCGTGCCGGAGTACCCGGAACTCGGCCTGGTCGCCTTCGACAGCCCGAACGACCCGGAGCCGTCGATCCGCGTCGAGGGCGGCCGGATCGTCGAGATCGACGGGGTGTCGGAGGTCGACTTCGACCTGATCGACGCGTTCCTCGCCGCGCACGGGATCGACCCCGCGGTGGCGGAGGAGGCGATGGCGATCGACGACCTCGCCTTCGCGCGCATGATCTGCGGCCACGACGTGCCGCGCACCGAGATCCTGCGGCTCGTCGAGGGGATGACGCCGGCCAAGGTGGCGCGCGTGCTCGGCCTCCTCAGCCCGCTCGAGCTGATGCAGGCGATGGCGAAGATGCGCGCCCGGCGCACGCCGTCGATCCAGGCGCACGTGACGAACCGGATCGACCACCCGCTGCTGATCGCCGCCGATGCCGCGAGCGCGGTCGCGCTCGGCTTCCGCGAGCTCGAGACGACGGTGCCCGTCCTGCGCGACGCCCCGCTCGTCGCCCTCGCGCTCCTGATCGGCAGCCAGGTCCCCGCGCCGGGCGCGCTCACGCAGTGCAGCGTCGAGGAGAAGACGGAGCTCGAACTCGGCCTGCGCGGCCTCACGACGTACGCGGAGACGGTCTCCGTCTACGGCACCGAGCGCGTGTTCCTCGACGGCGACGACACGCCGTGGTCGAAGGCGCTGCTCGCGTCGTCCTACGCCTCGCGCGGCCTGAAGATGCGCTTCACCTCCGGGTCGGGCGCCGAGGTGCTGATGGGCGCCGCGGAGGGCAAGTCGCTGCTCTACCTCGAGGCGCGCTGCGTGGCCGTGACGCGCGCCGCGGGTTCGCAGGGCACGCAGAACGGCGGCATCGACGGCATCAACGTCACCGGCTCCGTGCCGAACGGGATGCGCGAGATCCTCGCGGAGAACGTGATGGCGACGCTCTACGGCCTCGAGTCGTGCACGGGCAACGACACCCAGATGAGCGCGTCGGACATCCGCCGCACGGCGCACACGCTGCCGCTGCTGCTCGCCGGCTCCGACTTCCTGTTCAGCGGCTTCGGCTCGATCCCGAGCTACGACAACGCGTTCGGCGCGAGCAACTTCAACGCCGAGGACATCGACGACTACCTGATGGTCCAGCGCGACTGGGGCTTCGAGGGCGCGCTGCGCTCGCGCGACGACGCCGCGCTGCTGCCGCTGCGCCGCCGCGCGGCCGAGGCGTGCCGGGCGGTGCTCGACGAGCTCGACCTGATGACGTTCGACGACGACGAGCTCGAGCGCGTCGTGTCGGCCCACGGCAGCCTCGACGTCTCGGAGCACCAGACCGAGGAGACGGCGCGCGCCGGCGACGCGATCATCGAGCGCGAGATCACGGCCGTCGACGTGGTGCGGGCGCTCGCCATCCGCGGCTTCGACGTCGAGGCAGAGCGCGTGCTCGAGATGACGCGTCAGCGCCTGTTCGGCGACCACCTCCAAACCTCGGCGATCTTCGGCGAGGACATGCGCGTGCTGAGCGCGCTCACCGACCCCAATGACTACGCGGGCCCGGGCACCGGCTACCGCCCGTCGCGCGAGCGCCTCGAGGAGATCGCGCGGGTGCGCCAGGAGCGCTCGCACGCCGAGCTGCTCGCCGAGCAGGCGCCGCACGCGGGCTGCGTGCTCCTCACCGAGACGGGACCCGCCGCGGTACGTCCCCGCCCGGACGAGGTGGTGATCGGCATCTCCCCCGCCTTCGGACGCGATGTGTGGCTCACGCTGTCGGGCCTCACCGTCGCCGAGGCGCTGCGGCAGATGCTCGCCGGCATCGAGGAGGAGGGCGTCGCCGCGCGCGTCGTGCGCGTCACGCAGTCGCTCGACCTCGGGATGATCGGCTGGACCGCCGCGAACCTCTCGGGCAGCGGCGTCGCGCTCGCCATCCAGGGCAAGGGCACGGCGCTGATCCACCGCGCCGACCTGCCGGTGCTGGCCAACCTCGAGCTGCTCAGCATGGCGCCGCTGATCGACGGCTCGCGCTACCGCCTGATGGGCCGCAACGCGGCGCGCCACGCGCGCGGCGAGAAGCCTGCGCCCGTGCTCCTGCCCGAGTCGGGCGAGCCGATGGGGCCGCGCTACCACGCCAAGGTCGTCGCACTGATCAACCGCGAGAGCCAGTGCCTGCGCGACGGCGAGCCGCAGGCGGTGGAGGTTTCGTGGCCGAGCTGAGGTACCCCCTGGGCGAGCACAGCCGCGACGCCGTCCGGTCGCAGACGGGCAAGGCCGCCGATGAGCTGACGGTCGACGCGATCCGCACCGGCGCCGCGACGGCGGCCGACGCCGCCGTCGACCCCGACACGCTGCGGCGGCAGGCCGACTTCGCCGAGCAGGGCGGGAACCCGCAGCTCGCCGACAACCTGCGTCGCGGCGCCGAACTGGCGCTGTTCTCCGACGACGACGTGCTGCGGTTCTACGACGCCCTTCGTCCCGGCCGCTCGTCGGTCGCCGAGCTCGAGGCGATCGCCGTGGAGCTCGAGGCGGGCGGCGGCACGCAGTGCGCGGCGCTCGTGCGCGAGGCGATCGATCACTACCGGCGCCGCGGGCTGATCAGCTGACGTGCTCGTCGCCGGGGTCGATGTCGGCAACGCCACGACGGAGGTCGCGCTCGCGCGCCTGATCCCGGGCCGGCCGCCCGAACATCTCGGGGTCACGCGCGGCGCGACGACGGGGGCCAAGGGCACGGCCGCCTCCGCGCAGGGCGTCCTCGAGCTGATCGACCGCGCCAGCCGCCGACTCGGCGAGCAGCCGCACCGCATCCTGGTCGCCGACCTCCATCCCGTCGAGACCGGGCTGCGCGAGCTCTCCTCCGACGACACACGCGACCTCGGCGGCGTCGGCATCGCCCGGCCGATCAGCTCCACCCCGTCGGGCGCCGGCGCGGCGGCAGGACAGCTCGTCGACCTCGACGACCTCAGCGGCGATCCCCTCGCCGTCCCGGTCGTCCCGATCGTGCCGGCGATCGACTTCGACGAGGCGGCCGCACGGCTCAACGACGCGCGTGCGCGCGGCTGGCAGGTGGTCGCGCTGGTCGTCACCGGCGATGAGGGGGTGATGATCGGCAACCGCGTCGACCGCACGTTGCCGATCGTCGACGCGGTCGCCGACGCCGCCGAGCTCCCGCGCGGCGCCTGGGCTGCGATCGAGGTGGCGCCCGCGGGGGCCACCGTCACGCAGCTGGCCGACCCGCTGCGCCTCGCCGTGCTACTCGCGCTCGACCCCGAGCGCGCCCGCGGCGCGCGCAACGCCGCCCGTGCACTGGTCGGCCACCGCGCCGGCATCGCCGTGCGCCGCGAGGCCTCGGACGGCGGCTCGCGCCGCGAGGCGGCGCGCAGCGCCAGGCTCCGCGACGGCACGACGATCGCGATCGACGTCGCCACGCAGCCCCCGCCGCTCGGCGCCGTGACGCGCGTCGACGGCGTCGACGCCGCGCTGCTCGATGCGTTCTGGGCGCCGCTCCCCGCCGCTGACGACGATGCCGCGCTGGCGCTGCAGCTGCGGCAGCGGCGGGCCGTCGGCCTGGCCGTCCTCGCCGAGCGCGGCGATCGCGGACTCGAGGACGCGCTCGCCGAGCACACGGACGCCGAGGTGCGGGTGGTCGCCGCCGAGACCGCCGCCGCGGTGGCCGGGGCCTCGACGACGCCTGGCGCCGGCGTCGCGCCGATCGTGATCGACATGGGCGGCGGCACGGTCGACCTCCACGTGGAGCTCGACGGCGTCACGCGGGCGGTGGCGGCGGCTGGCGCCGGCGTGCTGGTGGACCGCATCTGCGGCGCCGTCCTCGGCATCGACGCGCTGCGCGCCGAGCGGGCGAAACAGCTGCCCAGCGTCCACGTGGAGACGCCGTTCATCCTGCGGCACGAGGACGGTTGCCGCACCTTCCTCACCCAGCCCGCGCCGCCGCACGCGGTGGCGCACCTCTGCGTGGCCGAACGCCGCGAGGGGTCGCTCGACCCGCTCACCGCCGATCTCGCCCCCGAGGTCTGGGGGCGGCTGCGCCGCGCCGCCAAACGCGACGTGATCGCCGCCAACCTGCGGCGCGCGATCACCGCCGTCGGCGGGCTCCCCCGCGGCGAGCTCGCCATCCTCGTGGGCGGCTGCGCCGAGGACCGCGAGGTCGTCGACGAGGTGTCGCTCGCCCTCGCCGACCTCGACCTCGCCATCGCCCGCGGCGACGTCCTCGGCCAGCACGGCCCGCGCGCCGCGGTCGCCGTCGGCCTCGTGCTGCTGCACGCGGAGGGCGCGTGACGCCGCCCGCCGTCGTCCTCGCCTGCGACGACGCCGCCGTGATCCGCGGCGTCGCGGCCGCCTTCGAGGAGGAGGGCGTGCCGCTGCTGGTGACGCCACCCGCGACGTGCCGCACGGCCGCCTGCGCCTCGCCGCTCGGCATCGGCCTCGCGCCGCACGGCGACGGACTCGCGATTGGGCTGTCGACCGGGCCGGACGCCCCGTACGTGATCGGCGATGATCCCCGCTCGATGGGACGCATCGCCGCACGCCTCGCCGCCCGACGTCCGCTCGGAGTGGGCGCATGACCCGCCGCGCGCTCGTGACGGGCGGGAGCTCGGGCATCGGCGCCGCCATCTGCCGTCGCCTCGCGACCGATGGCTGGACGGTGGCGGTGGCCGGGCGCTCGGCGGAGCGCGCGCAGGCGATCGCCGACGAGATCGGCGGCATCGCGGTCGTCGGCGACATCATCGACCCGACCCACGATCCCGTCGCCGACGCCGTGGACGGGCTGGGCGGCCTCGACTGCGCCGTCCTCAACGCCGGCGTGATCGCCGACGCCGACCTCGCATCCACAGGTCCCGACGATTGGGCGCGACTGCTCGAGGTCAACGTCCTCGCCGTGCACCGCCACGCGCGGTCGGCGCACCCGCACCTCGCCGCGAGCGGCGGCTCGATCGTGATGACGAGCTCCGACGCCGGCGTCTGGGGCGAGACCGCGATCGCCGGCTACTCGATCACGAAGCGCATGGTTCTCGCGCTGATGCGCTGCCTCGCCGCCGAGTGGGGGCCCGACGGCGTCCGCGTGAACGCGCTCTGCCCGGGGGACACGGCGCCGGGCATGCTCACCACCACGGCGGGACGACGTGAGCCCGGGGCCACCGACGGCTGGCTGCCGCCCCCGCTCGGGCTGACGGTGCGCGCGCAGGACGTTGCCGGTGCCGCCGCCTTCCTCGCGGGCGATGACGCCGCGCGCGTCACGGGCGTGGGCCTGCTGATCGACGCGGGCATGCGCGCCTCCTCGACCGGCTGGCAGACCGCCCCGGAGGGCGCCCGATGAGCCTGCTGGTGGTCGGCCACGACGGCCCGGTGGCGCGCGCGCTGCACGACGGCGCGCCCGCCGGCCCCGACGCCGTGGCCGAGACGCTGCCGGAGGCGCTCGCGATCGTGGCGCTCCCCGCCTCGGCCGGTTCGATCGGCGCCCTCGACACGTCCGCCTTCGCCGAGCTCGCCGACGCCACCGTGACGATGGCGATCGCCGCCGCGACGCAGGCCGCCGCGCTCGGAACGCCCGTGCGGATCGCGCTGCTCTGCCCGGCCGACGGCCTCCACCCCGACCACCTGGACGGCGCGCGCTCGGTCGTCGCCGCCGGGCTGACGATGCTGACCGAGGTCGCCGCCGCGCTGCCCGGCATCACCATGAACACCATCGCCGTCGCCGACGACGTGCCCGCCGCGGAGGTCGCCGAAGTGGCGCGCCTCGCGCTATCGGGTGTCGCAACGTCGCTGAACGGCGCGACGATCCGGCTCGACGGCGGGCGCGACGCGGTGCTCGCGGCCGAGACCCGGGCGGAAGGAGCATGAGGACATGAGCGACCAGCGACTGCAGGGCCAGGTCGCCCTGATCACCGGCGCGTCGAGCGGCAACGGACGCGCGATCGCGCTGCGCTACGCCGCGGAGGGCGCGAGCGTGGTCTGCGCCGACATCACCCCCGACGCCGTGGCGGGCAGCTGGGAGGAGTCGACGCCCACGCACGAGCTGATCGCCGAGCGAGGCGGCAGCGCCGCGTTCGTCGCGTGCGACGTGAGCGACGGCGACCAGGTGATCGCCGCCGTCGCGGCGGCCACGGGCACGTTCGGCGGCCTTGACATCGCGGTGGCGAACGCGGGCATCTCGCCGAAGGCGCACCCGCTGCGCGACGAGCCGTGGGAGGACTACAAGCGCGTCCAGGCCGTCAATGTCGACGGCATGTGGTGGACCTGCCGCGAGGCGTCGCGCCTGATGGTCGAGCAGGGCCGTGGCGGCAGCATCATCACGCTGGCCTCGATCGCGGGGATCACCGGCGTGCAGACCGGGCTCCACTACAACATGAGCAAAGGCGCGGTCGTGCAGCTCACGCGCACGCTCGCGATCGAGCTCGCGCCCGAGATGATCACCGTCAACGCGATCGCGCCCGGCTGGGTGCGCACGGCGATGACCCGCGACATGTGGGACGAGCCCGAGCGCCTCGCCTCGCTCGAGGCCCGCACGCCGATGGCGCGCCTCGGCGAGGTCGAGGACATCGCGGGGGCCGCGTTCTTCCTCGCCTCGGCCGACGCGCGCTGGCTGACCGGTGCGATCATCCCCGTCGACGGCGGCTACTCCGCGCTGTGATGGACGCCTTGGACGCCGACCCGCGCATCGTGCGCGCCCGCGGGGACCTCGCCGTGTGGGAGGTCGGCGAGGGCGAGCCCGTGCTCGTGCTGCACGGCTTCCCCGATGCGCCCGTGGGCATGCGCCCGCGCGTCGGACGCCTCGCGGGCGCGGGATTCCGCTGCCTCGTCCCCGCGCTCCCGGGGTACGCGCCATCCGGGCCCGTCGAGAACTACCAGTCGGCGCAGGTCGCCCGCGACATGCTCGCCGTGCTCGACGCCTACGACCTCGGGCGCGTGCCGGTCGTGGGGCACGACTGGGGCGGGTGCGTCGCGCTCGACCTCGGCGCCGACCACGCCGACCGCGTCACGCGCGTCGTCTCGCTGGCGATCCCCCACCCGGCCGGGTTCGCGGCGCGCCGTCGCGACCTGCAGGAGCAGAAGACCGCGGCGTACGCCTGGATCCTCGCCTACTCCGGCAGCGCCGCGGCGCTCGCGTCCGACGCGTTCTGGCTCGACCAGATCCACGAGGAGTGGTCGCCCGGCCTCGTCCGCGCCGAGTGGCCGGCGGTCAAGGAGGTGCTCGCGCAGCCCGGCGTGGCCGAGGCCGTGCACGGCTGGTACCGCGACGACTTCGAGGCGAGCGGCGCCACCGGCGACGTGCTGGTGCCGACGCTCATGCTCCACGGCGCCGACGACGGCTGCATCCGCCCTGCGTGCTTCCGCGGCTTCGAGGACCGCTTCCCGGCCGGGCTGGACCTCGAGGAGGTCCCCGGCGTGGGGCACTGGCTGCACTGCGAGGCGCCCGACCGCGTGGCCGAGCGGATCATCGCGTTCCTGCGCGCGGCGTGACGCTCAGCGGGCGCTGAGGAACTCGGCCAGCACCCGCGCCGACGGACTCGGGCGCCGCGCCGGCAGGAGCGCATACCAGTCGCGCGACGGCGGCACGGGCACGACGTCGAGCCGCACGAGCTGCCCGGCCGCGATCTGGTGCTCGACCGACAGGAGCGGTACAAGCCCGACGCCGAGGCCGACCATCGCCGCGGCGGCGACGGCCGAGTTGGAGCCGATCGTGGTGACCGGCGGCGAGATGTGCGCGGCGAGCAGGTACTCGTCCACGAGCCGCCGCGTGCCGGAGGCCTCCTCGCGCACGAGCCACGTCTCCTCGCCGAGGTCGCGCACCGGGAGCTTCGCCTGCCCCGCGAGCGGATGATCCGGCGCGGCGACGACGACGTGCTCGTTGCGTGCGATCACGGTGCCCTCGATCGACCCGTCATCGGGCGGGCGACCGCCGATGCCGATGTCGGCGCCGCGCGAGGCCAGCAGGTCGAGCACGAACTCGCGGTTGCCGATCTCCATCTGGATCGGGATCTCCGGATGCTCCTCGCGGAAGGTGCGCAGAAGCGGCGGCAGGAGCGACTCGGCGGCCGTGTAGACCGCGGCGATGCGGACCGTGGCGCTCTCGCGACTGGCGGCGCTCTGCGCCATGCGCGTGCCGAGTTCGAGCAGGCCGAGCGCCTCGCGCGCGTGCGGCAGGAACGCCTCCCCGGCGGGGCTCAGCTTCATGCCGCGCCCCTCGCGCTCCGTCAGCGGGACGCCGACCTCCTCGCTGAGCGCCGCGATCGAACCGGACACCGACGGCTGCGACACGTGCAGGCGCTCGGCCGCGGCGCGCACCGAGCCGTCCTCGGCGACGGCGATGAAGGTCCGCAGCTGGGAGAGTGTCATAGCCATTGGGTTATCAATCATTCCTGATTACCTGCTGGTAGTCCATGATTCCGTGTCGTACCGTGTCGGGCATGCAAAACCTCGACCGTCTCCACCGCTCCGAGCTCGCCGTCCCCGCCTCCAACCTCCGCATGCTGGAGAAGGCCCCCGAGGCCGGCGCCGACATCGTCTTCCTCGACCTCGAGGATGCCGTCGCCCCCGACGACAAGGTCCAGGCGCGGAGGAACGCGATCGACGCGCTGCAGTCGCAGGACTGGTCGAAGACGGCCACCTCCGTGCGCATCAACGGCCTCGACACGCACTGGGCGTACCGCGACGTCGTCGACATCGTCGAGGCTGTCGGCAATCGCCTGGACATGATCCTCGTGCCCAAGGTCGGGCAGCCGAGCGACCTCGAGTTCGTGGCCATGCTGCTCTCGCAGATCGAGCAGGCCTACGGCTACGACCCGATCCCGCTGACGGCGCTGATCGAGACGGCGCCGGGCATGGCCAACGTCGAGGCGATCGCGCGCACCTGCCCGGACCGCCTCGAGGCGCTCTCGTTCGGCGTCGCCGACTACGCCGCCTCGACGCGCGCCCGCACGATCGTGATCGGCGGGGTGACCCCCGAGTACGCGGTGCTGACCGACGCCGACCCGAACGGCAATCGCGAACTCCATTGGGGCGACCCGTGGCACTTCGCGCTGTCGCGCATGATCGTCGCGTGCCGCGCCAACGGCCTGCGCCCGATCGACGGGCCGTTCGGCGACTTCAGCGATCCCGACGGCTACCGCATGGCCGCCCGCCGCGCCGCCGCGCTCGGCTGCGAGGGCAAGTGGGCGATTCACCCCTCGCAGATCGAGCTCGCCAACGAGATCTTCTCGCCCCTGCCCGAGGAGATCGACCGCGCGCGCCGGATCATGATCGCGATGGAGGAGGCCGCCGCCGAGGGACGCGGTGCCGTCTCGCTCGACGGCCGTCTGATCGACGCGGCCTCGATCAAGATGGCCGAGAACGTCGTGCGCCGCGCGGACCTGCTGGGGTAGGCGGTGGCCGTGCCCGCATCGGACGTCGCGCTCGGCACGCTGGCCGGCGACGACGCGCTGCTCGAGCGGCTCCTCTTCGGGGCGATCGAGCGCAGCGAGGGCGAGGAGATCGTCCCCGCCGTCGAGCGCCTCCACGCGCTCGCCGAGCGCGCGCGGCACGGGGACGAGACGGCCGCGGCGCAGCTGCGCGGCGAGACGGCGCTGCTCGATCGCGGCGCCGCCGGCACGATCGCCAAGGCCCTGCTGATGCGCCTGCAGATCGCGAACCTCTCGGAGGAGCGCGAGCGCGTGCGCCGCCTCGAGACGACGGCGGAGCGGCGTGCGTCGCTCGGGCGCGCCGTCAGCGAGCTCGGCGATCCCGACGCAGTCCGCGCGCACCTGGACGACCTGCACGTCGAGATCGTCCTGACCATGCACCCCTCCGACGCCACGCGCCGCGCGGTGCTCCACAAGCTCCATCGCCTGTCCGAGCAGCTGGAGGACGCCGACCGCGCCCGCGGGGTCGATGCCCTCGAGCGCCAGCTCGCCGACGTCCGCGAGACGCTCGCGGCCTGGTGGGCGACGGACGAGGTGCGCCGCAGCCGCCCGCCGGTGGCCGAGGAGATCCGCCGCACCGTGTTCCTCGTGGAGTCGGCGCTCTACGACGCCGCCGCCGACGTGGCCGTCGAGCTCGAGCGCCAGCTCGGGGCGCCGCTGGCTCGCCCGCCGCTCTCGTTCGTGCAGTGGGCGGGCGGCGACATGGACGGCAATCCGTCGGCCACGGGCGAGACGGTGCAGTTCGCGGTGATGGAGTCGCGTCGCGCCGCGCTGCGCCTGATGCGCGATCGCGTCGTCGCCGCCTCGCGCCTGCATTCCGAGGCTGCGCGCTACACCGATCCGACGGAGCTCCTGCTCCTGATCGAGCGCGACGCCCGCACGCTCCCGCACGGCGAGGAGGAGGGCGCGGCCTACGCCCACGAGCCGCTGCGCCGCAAGCTCCGCCTGATCCGCGACCGCCTCACGTGGACGATGCGCGCGCTCGACGACGACGTCGACGTCGATCCCGCCTGGACGTACCGCGACGACGCGACGCTGCTCGAGGACCTCGCCGGCGTGCGCGATGCCGCCCCCGGCCCCACCCCCTCGCTCGACCGGCTCGTCTGGCAGGCGCGCATCTTCGGCCTCCACCTGCTCGAGATCGACGTGCGCCTGCACGCCCGCGAGCTCGGCGACGCCCTCGACGCGCTGCTGCCGGGCGCCGCCGGCCTGTCGGGCGCCGACCGCGTCGCGCATCTCGCCACCGCGCTGGCAGCGCCCGCCGAGCGTCCCGGCGCGCCCGCCCCCGCGGGCCTGCGCGCCGCGGCCGCCCTCGACGAGGCCGCCCGCCTGCGGATCGCCTTCGGCTCGTCGCTGCTGCGCTCGCTCGTGATCTCCGGCTGCGAGGACCCGGCCGACGTCCTCGCGGCGGCGTGGCTCCTCCAGCGCAGCGGACTCGACGACGTGCCGGTCGTGCCGCTGTTCGAATCGGGCGCCTCGCTGCGCGGCGCCACTGCGATCGCCGACGCGATCCTCGAGGTGCCCGCCTTCCGTGCGCGCGTCGACGCCACAGGCGGCCGCCTCGAGGTGATGCTCGGCCACTCCGACGGCGGCAAGGAGGAGGGCTTCATCGGCGCGCAGTGGCGCATCTGGCGCGCGCAGGAGGACCTCGTCGAGGTCTGTCGCCGCCACGGCGTCGGCTTCCGCGCCTTCCACGGCCGCGGCGGCTCCCCCGCCCGCGGCGCCGTGCCGCCCGATGAGATCGCCCGTACCCTGCCGACGGGCGCGGCGAGCGGCGGCCTGCGCTTCACCGAGCAGGGCGAGGCCGCGCGCGCGAAGCTCGCGCATCCGGTGCTCGCCCGCCGCGCGCTCGAGCAGATCCTCTCCGGCGCGGTGATCGCAGCTGCGCGCGACGCGGACGAGGACGTGCCCGCCACGTGGCGCGGGCAGATGGACCTCCTCGCCGATGCGGGACGCGATGCCTGGCGGGGCCTGCTCGACGATCCGGACTTCCCCGCGGTCTTCCTCCGCACGACGCCGATCGACCTCGCCGACGACCTCAAGCTCGGATCCCGGCCCGCGCGACGCGCGTCGGGCGACGCGAGCGGGCTGCGCGCGATCCCGTGGGTGATGGCCTGGACCCAGACGCGCGTCCTCGTGCCGGCCTGGTTCGGCGCGGGAACCGCCATCGAGACCGGGGACCTCGCCGTGCTGCGCGCGATGCGCGACGGCTGGCCGCAGTTCCGCGCGATCGTGTCCGCGCTCGAGGCAGCGCTGTTCCGCACCGACCTCTCGTTCGCCGACGACTACGCCGCGATCGGCGGCGATCCGGCGGCGCTGCGCATCTGGGGCGCGATCCGCGAGGAGCACGCCCGCGCCGAGCGCGCCGTCCTCGCCGTGACGGGCGAGGCGCGCCTCTACGAGCGTCGCCCGGAGCTGCGCGAGCGCCTCGACCACCGCAACCCGTGGATCGACCCGCTCAGCGCGCTGCAGACCGAGTTGCTCGGCCGCCTGCGCGCCGACGACGAGACGGTGCGCCAGCCGCTCCTGACCACGATGGCCGGGATCGCGGCGGGCGTGCAGTCGGTAGGGTGATTTGAGATAGGCAATAACCTATGTGACTTCCGGAAGATCGATATGGAAGTTATGGGATCGGCGGCATAGACTGGACGCAGTCAACGCAGGAGTCCCGCAGTGAGCGCCACCGTCCCCGAGCACACGACCTTCGACAGCTACACCCCGCCGACCCGCCTCTTGGCCGGCCCCGGCCCGTCGAACGTCGATCCCCGCGTGCTCGAGGCGATGCGCAAGCCGCTCGTCTCGCACCTCGATCCCGACTTCTGGGATCGCCTGCCCGTCCTCGCCGAGATGATCTCGCGCTACTACGGGCGCCAGGACGGCGTCTCGATGACGCTCTCGATGAGCGGCACGAGCGGGATGGAGGCCGGCATCCTCAACC
>JBPCSR010000158.1:0-5084 GCA_051006935.1 Gaiellales bacterium | reverse complement strand
AGATCGGGATTACGACGAGCTTCGGCGCGATCGTCATCACGATCCACGCCCAGAAGATCTCCTGCCACAGGCTCATGCGCATACCCCGATTCGCATGGGCGAATGGTAGCGGCCGCGTTGGCCGCGCCGCCAGTGGGGGAGCCGCCGGCCGGGTGCCTGCCGTCTGTCGTCGCGCACGCGCATGCGGTCAGGCGCCGAGCCCGGCGGCGAGGTCGCGCACGAGCTCCTCGAGCGCCTCGGGCCCGCCGCGCTCGATCGCGTCGATCGCCGCCGAGCCGACGATCGCGCCGTCGGTGCCCGCGCTGATCAGCCCCGCCACGTGCTCGCGCCGCGAGACGCCGAAGCCGCCGAGGATCGGCGTGTCCCCCGCGGCGGTGCGCGTGCGCTCGAGGAGCTCGGCGACGCGCGGATCGAGGTTCTCGCGCGCGCCCGTCACGCCGACTGCGGCGACGAGGTAGACGAACCCGGTGCTGGCCGCGGCCGCCGCCTCGATGCGCTCCGGCCGCGACGTCGGGGCAACGAGGTGGATCAGGTCGACGCCCTCGGCGGCCGCGGCGTCGCGCAGCGGCCCCGACTCCTCCGGCGGGATGTCGGCCACGATCAGCGCCTCGGCGCCCGCGGCGGCGGCGTCGCGGCAGAACGCCTCGAGGCCGTAGCCCTCCACGATCGCGCCGTACGTCATCGGCACCAGCGGCACGTCGACGCGCCGGTCGATCTCGGCGAGCAGCTCGAGCGCGCGCTTCGGCGTGACGCCCGCGTCGAGCGCGGCCTGCGCGGCCCGCTGGATCGTCGTGCCGTCGGCGAGCGGATCGGAGTAGGGGATGCCGAGCTCGATCACCGTCGCGCCGCCGCGCACGGCGGCCTCCGCCAGCGCGGGCGCGTCCTCGTTCGCCATCAGGTACACGGCGAGGCTGGGGCGCGGGATGTTCACTCGATGCCCCGGCGCGCGGCGATCTGGTCGACGTCCTTGTCGCCGCGCCCGGACAGGCCGACGAGCACGTCGCCGTCGGGGCCGAGGTCGCGCGCGATCCGCTCGGCGAGCACGAGCGCGTGGCTCGACTCGAGCGCGGGGATGATCCCCTCGAGGTGGCAGAGGCGGTCGAACGCGACGAGCGCCTCGTCGTCGGTGGCGCCGATGAACTCGGCGCGCCCCGTCGCGTGCAGGTAGGCGTGCTCGGGCCCGACGCCGGGGTAGTCCAGGCCGGCGCTGATCGAGTGCGTCTCGACGACCTGCCCGTCGTCGTCGCAGAGCACGTACGAGCGCGAGCCGTGCAGGATCGAGACCGACCCGCCGGAGAGCGACCGCGCGTGCAGCGCGCCGCCGGTGCCGCCCGCCTCGACGCCGATCAGGCGCACGGGGTCGTCGCGGAACGGGTGGAAGATGCCGATCGCGTTGGAGCCGCCGCCGACGCACGCCACGACGGCGTCGGGCAGGCGGCCGGCGCGCTCGAGCATCTGCGCCCGCGCCTCCTGGCCGATCACGGCCTGCAGCCGCCGCACGAGGTACGGGTACGGGTGCGGGCCGGCGGCGGTGCCGATCAGGTAGTGCGTGTCCTCGACGTTGGCGATCCAGTCGCGGATCGCGTCGTTGAGGGCGTCCTTGAGCGTGCCGGCCCCGTTCGTGACGGGGATGACCTCGGCGCCGAGCATCTTCATGCGCACGACGTTGGGGCGCTGGCGGCGCATGTCCTCCTCGCCCATGTAGACGACGGCCTTGAGGCCGAAGCGCGCGCACGCGGTGGCGGTGGCGACGCCGTGCTGGCCGGCGCCCGTCTCGGCGACGATGCGCTGCTTGCCGAGGCGGCGTGCGATGACGGCCTGGCCGAGCGCGTTGTTGATCTTGTGCGCGCCGGTGTGCGCGAGGTCCTCGCGCTTGAGCCAGATGCGCGCGCCGCCGACGTCGGCGGTGAGGCGCTCGGCGAGGTAGAGCGGGGTGGGGCGCCCGACGAAGTCGCGCGCGAGCAGCGCGAGCTCGGCGTGGAAGGCGGGGTCGGCGAAGGCCTCCGCCATGCCGGCCTCGAGCTCGTCGAGCGCGGCCATCACGGTCTCGGGCACGAAGCGCCCGCCGAACTCGCCCCAGCGGCCGTGCTCGTCGGGCGGATAGGCGTCGGCGGGGGTGCCGTGCGCTGCGGTGTCCGTGCTGCTCATGCTGCTTTCCCTTCGCGCGCCGCGGCGATGAAGGCCGAGACGCGGTCGTGGTCCTTGATGCCGGGCTCCCGCTCGACGCCGCGCGCGACGTCGACGCCCCACGGCTGCGCGGCGGCGATGGCGTCGGCGACGTTGCCGGGGGTGAGCGCGCCGGCCAGCACGACGTCGCGCCCGGCGCGGCCGAGCTCGGCGACGGCGGCCCAGTGCTCGGCGAGCTCCGCGTCCGTGGGCTCGTCGCCGAACGCGCGATCGAGCAGGATCGGGTCGGCCGCGTCGACCGCGTCCTCCGGCAGGCGGCGCGCGACGATCGCGCGTTCGCCGAGGACGTCGCGCGTCTCGGCGGCGTGCGGCCCGTAGACCTGCACGCGGTCGAGCTCGGCGACCTCGAGCACCTGCGCGGCGTAGCCGGCGGTCTCGTCGGCGAGCACGCCGACGGCCTCGACGCCGCGCGGCACGTGCCGACGCAGGGCGCGCGCCGCATCGACGTCGACGGCGCGCGGCGACCACGGCACGAGCACGAACCCGATCATGTCGGCGCCGGCCGCGACGGCCTGGTCGACGTCGTCGGCGTTCGTCATGCCGCAGATCTTCACGCGGGTCACGGCCGGGTCAGCTCCTCGAGCAGGTCGGGGTTGCGCATCAGCGCGGTGCCGACGAGGGCGGCGGAGGCCCCCGCCGCGCCGGCGGCGTCGAGGTCGGCGCGCGAGGACACGCCCGACTCGGCGACGGAGACGTAGCCCGGCGGCACGGCGCCGAGCAGCCGCCGCTGGTCGGTCGGCTCGACGGACAGCGTGCTGAGGTCGCGCGCGTTGACGCCGATCAGCGGACAGCCGAGGTCGAGCGCGCGGCGCAGCTCGGCCTCGTTGTGCACCTCGCAGAGCACGTCCATCTGGTGGTCCTCGGCGGCCTGGATCAGGTCCTGTGCGAGGCCGTCCTCGACGAGCGCGAGCAGCACGAGGATCGCGTCGGCGCCGTGGGCGCGCGCCTCGACGACCTGGTACGGGTCGACGAAGAAGTCCTTGCAGAGCAGGGGCAGCTCAGTCACCTGGCGCACGCGCGCGAGGTCGAGCAGCGAGCCGGCGAAGTCGCGGCCGCTCGTCAGCACCGAGATCGCGGCGGCGCCGCCGGCCTCGTAGCGCCGCGCCACCTCGGCGGCGTCGGCGTTGGGCGCGATCGGTCCCTCGCTGGGGGACGCGCGCTTGATCTCGGCGATCACCTTGACGCGCCCGGGATCGTGCAGCGCGCCCGCGAACGGCCGCGTCTGGCGCCGCCGCTCGAGTTCCTGCTGCGTCCACGCGCCGATCTCCTGCAAGTAGCCCATCAGGCCGCTCCTTCCGCCGCCGCCCGCGCCGACGCGCCCACCGCGTCGAGCACCCGCAGCGCCTGTCCCGTGTCGATTGCCTGCGCGGCCCGTGCGAGCCCCGTGTCGAAGTCGTCCGCCTGCCCGCACACGACCAGCGCGGCGGCGGCGTTCAGCAGCACCGCATCGCGCGGCGCGCCCGGCTCGCCCTCGAGCACGCGCCGGATGATCGACGCGTTCTCCTCGGGGCCGGCGCCCGCGAGCGCGCTCGCGTCGGCGCGCGCGATGCCGTGCGCCGCCGGGTCGAACTCCGAGAGCGCGATGCCGTCCTGCGTGACGTCGGCGATCGTCGTGGTGCCGCACGGCGTGATCTCGTCGAAGCCGCCCTCGCCGTACACGATCAGCGCGCGCTGGATGCCGAGGATGCGCATCACCTCGGCCATCGGCTGGACGAGCTCGGGGCGCGGCACGCCGATGATCTGGAACGGCGTCTCGACCGGGTTCGCGAGCGGCCCGAGCAGGTTCATGATCGTGGGGATCGCGAGCTCGCGGCGGACGGGGCCGGCGTGGCGCATGGCGGGGTGGTGGCTGGGCGCGTAGAGGAAGCCGAAGCCGTGCTCGTCGATCATCCGCGCGACGGCCTCGGCCGGCACCTCGACGGGCACGCCGAGCTGCTCGAGCACGTCGGCGCTGCCCGACTTCGACGAAATCGAGCGGTTGCCGTGCTTGGCTACGCCCGCACCCGCGCCGGCGGCGACGAGCGCGGCGGCGGTGGAGATGTTGAAGGAGCCCGTGTGGTCGCCGCCCGTGCCGCAGGTGTCGACGAGGTCGGTGCGCTGCGGCCGCACGGCGATCGCGTGCTCGCGCATGGCGCGCGCGCAGCCGGCGATCTCGACGGGCGTCTCGCCCTTGGCCTTGAGCGCGACGAGGTAGCCGGCGGTCTGCGCCGCGGTCGCCTCGCCGTCCATGATGTAGCCGAGCGCGGCGCGGGCCTCGTCTTCCGTGAGGTCCTGCCCGGCGAGGACCTTGACCATCGCGTCGTGCAGCGGCGTGCTCATGCGGCGGCCTCCAGGCGCAGGAACGCGGCGAGCATCGCGTCGCCCTCGGGCGTCAGCACGCTCTCCGGGTGGAACTGCACGCCGTGCGTGGGCTGGTCGAGGCGGCGCACCGCCATCACCGTCCCGTCGTCGGCGCGCGCCGTCACCGCGAGCTCCGCGGGGATGGGCTCGTGCGCGGCGAGCGAGTGGTAGCGGCCGGCGCTGAAGCGCTCGGCGACGCCCGCGAGCACGGGATCGTCGGCGACGCGCGTGACGTCGTCGGCCTTGCCGTGGACGAGCTGCGGCGCCGCGCCCACCACGCCGCCGTGCAGCTGCACGAGCAGCTGGTGCCCGAGGCACACACCGAGGATCGGGATGCGCCCCTGGAAGGCGCGGATCAGGTCGGCCGAGACGCCCGTCTCGTCGGGCGTGCCCGGGCCGGGCGAGATCACGAGGTGCGTCGGTGCCAGGGCCTCGGCCTCCTCGACGGTTACGCAATTGTTGCGCCGCACGATCACCTCGTCGGCGCCGGCCTCGCTGAACCCGTGCGCGAGGTTGTACGTGAACGAGTCGAAGTTGTCGATCAGGAGGACGCGGAT
>JBPCSR010000157.1:0-3953 GCA_051006935.1 Gaiellales bacterium | reverse complement strand
ACGGCAGGGGCGGCGACAGGGACGGCGACCACCACGGCCCGCCGCTGGACGGCGGCCGGCAGGGCGAGGACGGCGGCGCGCAGAGCGGCCAGTTCCAGCCCCAGTCGTTCGACGGAGGATCGAACGCGTAGCGCCATCGGCCGGCTCCGCATGGCATGCTCGTGCGGAGCCGGCCACGCACCCACATGCGCATCCTCATCGTCGAAGACAACGAAGCCGTCCGCTCCGCGATCCGCCGGGCGCTGACGGCCCGCGGCCACGAGATCGTCGAGGCGGCGACGGCGGCCGAGGGTCGCGTCGGCGCGGACGACGCGATCGACGCGATCGTCCTCGACGTCAACCTCCCCGACGGCTCGGGCTTCGACGTCTGCCGCACGCTGCGCGCAACGGGCGTGACCACGCCGATCCTGATGCTGACGGCGCGCGACGCCGTGGCGGACCGCGTCGAGGGCCTCGACGCCGGCGCCGACGACTACCTCGTCAAGCCCTTCGCCACCGTCGAGCTCGACGCCCGCCTGCGCGCCATCTCGCGCCGGTCGCTGGCGGATCCCGGCACGCAGGACGAGGTGCTCGACGTCGCGGGCGTGCGCCTCGACCTCGCCTCGCACACCGTCAGCCGCGACGGCGAACCGGTCGAGCTGACGCGCACCGAGCGCCTGCTGCTCGAGCTCTTCCTGCGCAACCCCGAGCGCGTGCTGACGCGCGAGGTGATCCTCGACCGGGTCTGGGGGATGGACGCCCAGACGTCGTCGAACGGCGTCGAGGTGTACGTCGGCTACCTGCGCCGCAAGCTGGAGGCCGACGACCGGCCGCGCCTGATCGAGACGGTGCGCGGCGTCGGGTACGTCCTCCGGGTCCCCGCGTGAGCCTGCGCGTCCGCATCGCGCTCGTCTCGGCGCTCGCCGTGATCCTGGCGTTCGGCATCGGCGGCCTCGTCACGTACCAGGCCGTCTCGCGCTCGCTCTACAGCCAGGTCGACGACCAGCTCCGCGCTGCCGCGCTCCGCGAGGCGCGCACCGCGCTGCGCCCCGGCGGTGGCGACGACCGCGACGACTTCGGCGGCAACAGCAACGGGCGCTTCGGCGCGCCGGGCATCTTCGCCGAGCTGATCAACGCCCAGGGGGAGATCGTGCGGCTCCCGCCCGGCGAGACGCCGCTGCCGCCGTCCGAGCACGCCGCCCGGATCGCCAGCAAGGGCGGGGCCGACTTCGACACGGTGGAGGCCCAGCACACGGCGGTGCGCACGCTGACCGTCGGCCTGCAGCCGGGCCTCGCGCTGCAGATCGGGCGCTCCGTCGAGGACGTCCAGAACTCGCTCAACGAGCTTCGCAGCATCCTGCTCCTGGCCGGCCTGGGCGGCGTGATCCTCGCCGTCCTGCTCGGCGTGATCGTCGCCGACCGCGGGCTCGTGCCGTTCCGGCGCCTGGCGCGCAACGTCCAGGGCGCCGCGCGCGACCGCGATCTCTCCCATCGCGTGCCCGAGGAGGGCGGCGCCGAGTCGGTTGCGGTGGCTGGCGCCGTCAACGCGCTGCTCGCGGGTCTCGAGGAGTCACGCGCCGCCCAGGACCAGCTGGTCGCCGACGCGGCGCACGAGCTCCGCACGCCGCTGACGGCGCTGCGCACCGACGTCGAGACGCTCGGCGACCCCACTGCGAACCTCTCCGACGAGGACCGCCGGCAGATCGCCGAGGCGCTCGACAAGGAGATCGACGAGGTGGCGCACATGATCACCGGCATCGTCGACCTCGCCCGCGGCGCGCGGCCGGTGGAGCAGTCCGAGCCGGTGCGCCTGGACGACATCGCCGCCGACGTCGTGGCGCGTGCCCGCTCGCGCCGCCCCGAGGCCGTGATCGAGCTCGACGCGGAGGACGCGCCGATGGTCGGCGACCCGCAGCGCCTCGAGCGCGCGATCGGCAACCTCGTCGAGAACGCCCTGCTGCACGGCGCGTCGCCGGTCGCCGTGCGCGTGCGGCCCGGCGAGGTCACGGTGGACGACTCGGGCTCCGGCATCCCGCCCGAGCAGCGCGAGTCGATGTTCGAGCGCTTCCGCCGCGGTACCGGCGTCCAGGACCGCCCGGGCTCCGGCCTCGGGCTCGCGATCGTCCGCCAGGACGTGGCGGCCCACGGCGGCACGGTGGAGATCGCCGAGTCGCCGTGGGGCGGGTGCCGCGCGGTCGTGCGCCTGCCGCAGGTCTGAATCGCGATCCCTATACGGGTGATAGGATCCCCTTATGGATTCCGCGGAGTTCCTGGGTCTTCCGCCGCGCGTCGCCAAGCCGCGCGAGGTGGGCATCACCCACGTGATGGACAAGGGACTCGGCCTCGACGCGATCCGCTCGATGGTCGAGATGAGCGGCGACTACATCGACATCGTCAAGTTCGGCTGGGGCACGTCGTACGTGACCGGGCGCCTGCGCGACAAGCTCGACCTCTACAAGGCGCTCGACATCCCCGTGGTCTGCGGCGGCACGCTGCTCGAGGTCGCCGAGGCGCGCGGGCGCATCGACGGCTACCGCTCGTGGCTGAGCGAGCAGGGATTCACCAGCGTCGAGATCTCCGACGGCACGATCGACATGCCGCGCGAGCGCAAGCTCGAGCTGATCGAGCTGTTCGCGAAGGACTTCCGCGTGCTCAGCGAGGTCGGCTCCAAGGACGCGGAGGAGATCTTCGCGCCGTACCAGTGGGTCGAGTGGATCAAGGAGGAGATCGCCGCCGGCTCCTGGAAGGTGATCACCGAGGCCCGCGAGTCCGGCACGGCGGGCATCTTCCGCACCTCGGGCGAGGTGCGCAGCGGCCTGATCGACGAGATCGCGCATGAGCTCGACGTCGCGAGCCTGCTCTTCGAGGCGCCCCAGAAGGGGCAGCAGGCGTGGTTCATCAAGCACTTCGGGCCCGACGTGAACCTCGGCAACATCCCGCCCGACGAGGTGATCCCGCTCGAGACGCTGCGGCGCGGGCTGCGGAGCGACACGCTGTCGCTCCTCCTCGGCCTCGACGGCTAGTCTGGCCCCATGGCCCAGGTGCTCGTGATCGGATCCGGCGGCGCCGGCCTGGCCGCCGCGATCGCCGCCCACGACACGGGCGCCGACGTCACGCTGGCCACGAAGCTCGGCGTCGCCTCGTGCAACACCGCCAAGGCGCAGGGCGGCATCCAGGCCGCGGTGGGCGGCGACGACTCCGTCGAGGCGCACTGCGAGGACATCATCCGCTCGTCGCACGACACGGCCGACCCGGTGCTGGCGCGCGTCCTCGCCGAGGAGGGTCCGGCCGCGATCCGCTGGCTCGAGGAGCTCGGCGTGACGTTCAACCGCGAGGCCGACGGCGCGCTGCGCCTCGCGCGCTGCGGGGGCGCGACGCGCAAGCGGCTCCTGCAGGTCGGCGACCAGACCGGCCTCGCGATCGCGACGGCGCTCCGCGGCGCGGTCGGCGAGCGCGCCATCGAGGTGCTCGACCACGCGCCGCTCGTCGAGCTCGGGCCCGGCCACGCCGTGCTCGAGCAGGGCGGCGAGCGCATCGAGCTGCGCCCCGACGCGATCGTCCTCGCCGCCGGCGGACGCTGCAAGCGCGTGGCCGCGGAGCTGGGCGAGCTCTCGACCAACGGCGACGGCGCGACGGGCGAGGTCGCCGAGCTGGCCGTGGCGGCGGGCTGCGCCGAGCGCGACCACGACTCGCTGCAGCGCCACCCGACCGGCGCCGCCTGGCCCGCGCCGCTCGCCGGCTACGCGGTGCCCGAGACCACGCGCGCGTACGGCGCCCGCCTGCTCAACGCGTCCGGCGAGCAGTTCGTCGACGAGCTCGCGCCGCGCGACGTCGTCGCCGAGGCGATCATCCGCGAATGCGCGGAGGGGCGCGGCGTCACGACGCCCGACGGCCGGCCCGCCGTGCACCTCGACTGCTCGCCGGTCGACCCCGCCGACGCCGAGACGTCGTTCCCGTACACGCTGCGCCGCTAC
>JBPCSR010000156.1:0-5743 GCA_051006935.1 Gaiellales bacterium | reverse complement strand
GATCTCGTCATCGAGGGGCTCTCCACCGACGTCGCCGGCTTCGGCGTCACCGTGGCGGGATCGCGCGACAGCTCGCCGGTGCTCCGGACAGTCCAGGTTCCGATCGTAGGAAACGATCTGTGCCAGGCGTTCTATCCATTTGATCCAACGACGCTCCATTACGCGCGCACATCCATGCTCTGTGCCGGTTCAGCGGGAAGGGACAGTTGCAGCGGCGATTCCGGTGGGCCGCTGACGGCGATGTTCGGAGGAGTCCGTACGCTCATCGGAGACGTGAGCTGGGGCCGTGGCTGCGGCACCGCCCCCGGCGTCTACGGCCGCATCTCCGCCTTCCGCCCCTGGCTCGCGACGGCGCTCGCGAACCCGCGCATCACCGGCGTGACGAACGCTGGCGCGACGGTGACCGTCGCCTGGGCGCACGACGATCCGTCCGCGGCGTGGGAGCCGGTCACATATGCCTTCGTGCAAGGCGGCAAGACGACCGCGCTCGACGGCGGCTCGACGACCACCTCGTTCGCGGTCGCCTCGGCCGCGCCCGTCTCCGTGCAGGTGCAGGCGACGAGCGGCGCCGAGACGACGACCGCCTCATGGTCGGGCACGCCGTCGGCTGCCCGGGCACCGGTCGTCGCGGCGACGATCACCGGCAAGGCGCAGGTCGGCGCCGAGCTACGCGCCGTCCCGACGGCCGACGACCCGTGGGCCACGCTCACGTACCGCTGGCTCGTCGACGGCACCGTCGTCCCGACGGCGACGAGCGCCACGTACCGCCCGACGCGCGAGGACATGGGCAAGGCGATCACCGTCTCGGTCGCGGCCACGCACGACACGTTCGTGGGATCGGCGACGGCGACGACCGCGCGCATCGCCGGTCTGCCCCGCCCGTCGACGCGCACGGTGGCCGTGCGCGGCACCGTCGCCGTCGGCGGACGCGTCTGGGTGCGCGCCCCGCTCGCGTCGGGCTACCCCAAGCCGCGCGTGCGCTACCAGTGGCTCCGCAACCGCCGCCCGCTGCCGCGGACGACGCGCGCCTCGTACGTCATCACCCCGGCCGACGCCGGCCGGCGCCTCGCCTGCCGCATCACGTACACGACGCACGCCGGCAGCACGGTGATCGTGTCGCGCACGATCCGCGTGCCGTGACCCCGCCCTCGTGGGCGCTGCCGACCGGCGGTAGATTTCGGTCGATGCGACGCCTCGCGATCCTCCTCGCCGTCGTGGTCGCCGCCGCCGTACCGGCCAGCGCGACAGCCGACGCGCCTTCGCCGCGGATCGTCGGTGGCGCGCCGATCGCGCACGGCGACTGGTCCAGCGTCGCGGCGATCCTCGGCAGCGGCGATCAGAACGCGCACAGCGCGTTCGTCTGCGGGGGCACGCTGATCGCGCCGCAGGTCGTGATGACGGCGGCGCACTGCGTCGCGGGCACGGCGCCATGGGCGATCCAGGTGGTCGTCGGCGTGCCCGAGCTGTCCGCGATGGAGGCCGCGGACCGCGTGAAGGTGCGCGACATCGTCCGCGATCCCGCGTACGACGCCGCCACGCACGCGCACGACGTGGCGCTGGTCCTGCTCGACGCGTCGGCGAAGACCGCGCCGATGCCGCTCGTCTCGGCGGCACAGGCTGCCGCGCTCGCGCCCGGTGCCGCGCTGGCGATCGCCGGCTGGGGCAGCACCGTCGCCTACGACGCGACCGCCGGCAAGCCCCAGTCCACGTCGTACCCCGACGACCTGCAGACGACGGGGGTCTCGCTGATCGACGACGCCGCCTGCGCCGCCTCCGACGGCACGGGCTCCCTCGGCTTCGACGCCTCGGTGCTGCTGTGCGCAGGTGACCCGGAGAACGGCGGGCACGATGCCTGCACGCGCGACTCCGGCGGACCGCTCGCCGGGACGATCGGCGGTGCGCGGACGCTGGTCGGGGTGATCAGCTTCGGCGTCGGCTGCTGCCAGGCTGAGAAGCCAGGCTTCTACACGCGCGTCGGCAGCCCGGCGATCCTCAGCTGGGTGCTCGCCACGCCCGAGGTGACGGCGCCGGCGATCCTGCGCGTCACGAACGCCGGTCCGCGCGTGACCGTGACGTGGACGCCGCCCGCCTCGAGCTGGGCCGTCGACGCGATCACGGCCGACATCGGCGGCGCCGACGCGACGGTGCGCAGGACATCGGCGACGGCCACGGTGCGCGACGGCGGGCGCCTGCTCGTCGGTGTCTCCTCCGCGTGCGGCGCGTGCGGCAATGGCGGCGGCGCGGCGACGTGGAGCGGACGGCCGACGGCGACGACGCGGTCGACCGCCGCCGTGCGGATCACGGGGGCGATGACCGTGGGCCGGCGCCTCAAGGCCGCGGTGTCGCGCTCCGATCCGTGGGCCGACGTCCGCTACCAGTGGCGCGCCGACGGCCGGCTGATCGCGCGAGCGTCGGGCGCCACATACCGCCTGCGGGCGGGCGATGCGGGCCGCCGCATCAGCGTGGTCGTGCGCGTGCGAAACGCCGCGGGCGTGCGCACGACGGTGGCCGCGGCGCGACGCGTGCCGAGCCCGGTCTAGCGTCGGGCGCCAGCGGGAGCGGCAGCCGAGACGATCAGTCGCGCGTCAGCGGCTTGTACTTGATCCGGTGCGGCGTGTCGGCGTCGGCGCCGAGCTGCTTGCGGCGGTGCTCCTCGTACTCGGCGTACGAGCCCTCGAACCACGTCACCTGCGAATCGCCCTCGAAGGCGAGGATGTGCGTCGCGACGCGATCGAGGAACCAGCGATCGTGGGTGATCACGACGGCGCAGCCGGGGAAGTCGTTGAGTGCCACCTCGAGCGCGCGCAGCGTGTCGACGTCGAGGTCGTTCGTCGGCTCGTCGAGCAGCAGCAGGTTGCCGCCGCTCTTGAGCAGCTTCGCGAGGTGCACGCGGTTGCGCTCGCCGCCGGACAGCTTGCCGACGAGCTTCTGCTGATCGGCGCCCTTGAAGTTGAACGACGCGACGTACGCCCGCGATGGCATCTCGCGCTTGCCGACGTTGATGATGTCGAGGCCGTCGGAGATCTCCTCCCAGATGCTCTTGTCCGGGTCGAGCTCGGCGCGGCTCTGGTCGACGTACGCCATCTGCACCGTGTCGCCGATCACGATCTCGCCGCCGTCGACGGGCTCCTGCCCGGCGATCATCCGGAACAGCGTCGTCTTGCCCGCGCCGTTCGGTCCGATGATCCCGACGATGCCGTTGGGCGGCAGGTTGAACGTGAGATCCTCGACGAGCAGCTTGTCGCCGAACGCCTTGCGGACGTGCTCAGCGCGCACGACGACGTCGCCGAGGCGCGGACCGGCGGGGATGTGGATCTCGACCGTGTCGAGCTTGACGTTCTGCTCCTCGGCGAGCATCTCGTCGTACGCGGCGAGACGCGCCTTCGACTTCGCCTGCCGCGCCTTCGGGCTGGCGCGCACCCACTCGAGCTCGCGCGCGAGCGTGCGCTGGCGGGCCGAGGCCTGCTTCTCCTCGAGCGCGAGGCGCTGCTGCTTCTGCTCGAGCCACGCCGAGTAGTTGCCCTCGAAGGGGATGCCGCGGCCGCGGTCGAGCTCCAGGATCCAGCCCGCGACGTTGTCGAGGAAGTAGCGATCGTGGGTGACGGCGATCACGCAGCCGGGGTAGTCGTGCAGGAAGCGCTCGAGCCACGCGACGGACTCGGCGTCGAGGTGGTTGGTCGGCTCGTCGAGCAGCAGCAGGTCGGGGCTCGAGAGGAGCAGCCGGCAGAGCGCGACGCGACGCCGCTCGCCGCCCGACAGCTTCGAGACGTCGGCGTCGCCCGGCGGCAGGCGCAGCGCGTCCATCGCGACGTCGAGACGGCGATCCATGTCCCACGCGTCGGCCTTGTCGATTTGGTCCTGGACGCGGCCCTGCTCCTCGAGCAGCTCGGCCATCTCGTCGTCCGACATCGGCTCCGCGAACTTCATCGAGAGCTCCTCGAAGCGCTTGAGCAGGTCGCGCAGCTCGCCGAGGCCGTCCTCGACGTTGCCACGGACGTCCTTCTTCTCGTCGAGGTCGGGCTCCTGCGAGAGGTAGCCGACGGTCGCACCCGGCGCGAGCTTGGCCTCGCCGCCCGAGACCTCCTCGATGCCGGCCATGATCCGCAGCAGCGTCGACTTGCCCGCGCCGTTCGGGCCGAGCACGCCGATCTTCGCGCCCGGGATGAACGACAGCGAGATCTCCTTGAGGACCTGCTTCTCCGGGCCGTGGAACTTGTCCACCTTGTGCATCGTGAAGATGTACTGCGGTGTGCTCATGGTGCTTCCCCCGTGCGGGTGCCGACTGCGGGGCAGATCATCGCAGAGCGCGACCGATGGCCCGCCGGGCCCCCTGCGATCATCCGCGCGTGGTCTTCATCTTCCTCGCGTGGGTGATCGTGGGCGTCCTGATCTGGCGCGGAAGCCATCGCATCGCGATGGCCGGCGCGGTCGGCTCGATGATCCTCACGCTGATCATGCTGAAGGCGCATGCGACGGACGTGCTCGGGTTCTGCCTGTGACCGACGACCGTCGACTCCAGCTCGTCCTCTGGCTCAACGCCGCCGCCGTCGTGGCGTCCGTCGGCCTCGTGTGGGGCGCGTTCGGCATCCAGATCTTCGACGACGAGGCGCCATGCCCGCTCTGCCTCCTGCAGCGGCTCGGGTTCTTCGCGATCGCCGCCGGCGGCCTGATGAACCTGCGCTTCGGCGTACGCCCCGGCCACTACGGCATCACGCTGCTCGGGTCGCTCGTCGTGATCGCCGTATCGCTGCGGCAGATCTCGCTGCATCTCTGCTCCAACCTGCTCACGGGACAGTGCACGGGCTACGGCGCCGCGCCGCTCGGCTGGCACCTCTACACATGGGCGTTCGTCGCGGCGATCGCGGCGATCGTCGGCGTCGCGCTGCTGCTGATGATCCCCACGCCGTACGTGCGGCCCGCCAAGGCGTCGGTGCTGACGATCGTGATCTTCGCGTACGTCGGCGCGGCGGCGATCGCCAACGTCGGCGCGACCGCCGCGCAGTGCGGCGCCGGCATCTGCGAGGACCCGCCGTTCTCGTCGTCGATGAGCGATCCGGCCAACGTGATCGACGGCATCACGCCGGGCGTCGTCGTGCCGACGTGGCGCCTCAAGGACTCCTCGCTGCGCTTCGTCCAGGGCGGTGCCGTCACCTGGGCCACCCCGGCCGGCAACGGCGAGGGCAAGGCCGCCGTCGACGGCACGCCGGCCGAGCAGATCACGATCACCGGCGGCAGCGGCTGCGGCCCCGATCCGGCGACCTACAAGGTCGAGATGGCCGACACGACGACGCTCACGCTCACGCCCGTCACGGACGGGTGCGCGAGCCGCAAGGCCGCCCTCTCGGGCACCTGGCAGACGACGCGCCTCGTCTGACCCGCGCCCGCGGGCTCACGCGATCGTCAGGCCGGCCTCGCGCAGCGCGTCGGCGAACGGCGCGGCGAGCCCGACGGTGAACGGGCCGAAGACGCCGTAGACGGCGGAGGCCTCGTCGTAGCGCATCTCGTAGACGATGTCCTTGATCGCCTTCGGGTCGTCGGCGAACAGCGTGACCTGCCACTCCCAGTCCGACAGGCCCGTCGCGGCGGTGATCATCTGGGAGACGCGGCCGCGGAACGTCGCGCCGAGCCGTCCGTGCCCGCCCATCAGGCGCTTGCGCTCCTCGAACGTCTGCGCGTACCAGTTTGCGCCCACCTCGCGGCTCTTGCTCATCGGGTAGATGCACACGAGGCGCGTGTCGGGCAG
>JBPCSR010000155.1:0-2852 GCA_051006935.1 Gaiellales bacterium | reverse complement strand
TGGCCGTGCGAGTAGCGGAGCTTGATCACGGCCGGGAAGATCACGATGAAGCTGAGCGTCGTGAAGAGGAGCACGATGCCGATCATCACGTTGAACGCATCGGCCGCGCTGCCCGAGCTGAGCTTGACGGCGACGATGAAGACCAGCGTCGAGAGGATGCCGGAGATGACGTTCACGTTGAGCGGCGTGCCGTAGCGCGACGAGAAGCGGCCGAGCCACGACGGGCCCGTCCCGTCGATCGCGGCGATCGCCTGCGCGCGATCCGAGCCCATCAGCCACGTCGACGCCGACGAGACGGCGGCGAGGACGAACATCACCGCGGCGATCTTGATCATCACGTCCGAGGCGCCGCCGTACACGCCGAAGACGGTGTCGACGGCATCGAGGAAGGACGAGACGCCCTTGCCCTTCAGCTGCTCCGGCGGGATCACGCAGATCATCGCCAGGATCGGCAGGCCGTAGAGCAGGATCGACACGACGATCGCGCGCAGCACCGTGTACGGCACGTCCTTCTTCGGGTTCTTCATCTCGTCGCCGGCCGCGCTCGGCAGCTCGAAGCCGACGAGGTTGAAGAACAGCAGCGGCGTCAGCGCGATGAAGGCGGCCCAGGTCGGCGAGAAGGCGCTCGCGGAGGGGAAGTGCAGGCCGTTCTGCACCGCGTAGGCGATCGTGGTCAGCGAGAAGATACCGATCAGGAAGATGCGGCAGAACGCGCCGAGCGTCGGGATCCACTTGCCGACGCCGAACGAGAGGATCGCGGACCAGACCGAGAACCAGATGTAGACGAGGCCGACGATCCAGAACGCGAGCGAGCCGTCGTCGAAGTGCCAGAGGTAGTTCTGGATCGCCGCGATCGCCAGCAGCGCGAGGGTCGCGCCGATCCAGACCGGGTTCGAGAACCAGTAGAAGATGGCGTTGATGCCCGCGACGAGGCGACCCCAGGCCATGCGGGTCCAGATGTACGCGCCGCCCTCCTCGGGGAACGCGGCGCCGAGCTCCGCCACGAGCAGGCCGTAGGGGACGAAGAAGAAGATGCACAGGAAGATCAACCAGAGGAAGCCCTGGGCCCCCTCGGCGGCCACCTGGCCCAGCGTGTCGACGCCGACGATCGTGCAGAGCAGGAAGAAGAAGATGTCGAAGCGCCCGAAGTGGCGTCGCAGCTTGGTCTTCTCCTCCAGCGCTGCTGCGGTGATCAGGTCTTCCTGACCGATGTGCTCGGTGGCCATGTGGCTCGGCTCCTCTCCCGTGGAACTCCGTAAGCATGCCAGACGCGGAGGCGGGGGCGAGGGACGCTGATGGGGGTATGCTTGCGCGACCGCGAGAGGGAGCAGGGACGTGCAGGCGCCGATCGGCCGCATACTCACAGCGATGGTGACGCCGTTCGCGGCCGACGGCTCGGTCGATCTCGACGAGGCCGTGCGCCTGGCCGAGCACCTGGTCGCGCACGGGTCAGAGGGGCTCGTCGTGCACGGCACGACGGGCGAGGCGTCGACGCTCACCGATGACGAGAAGCTCGCGCTGACGGAGGCCGTCGCCGGCGCCGTCGGCGACCGGGTGCCCGTGATCTCGGGCACGGGTTCGAACGACACCGCGCACTCCGCGCACCTCACCAGGCAGGCCGCCCGCTTTCGGGGCGTAGCCGGGTTCCTCGCCGTCACGCCGTACTACAACAAGCCGCCGATCGCGGGCATCGAGGCGCATACGCGCGCGATCGCCGAGGCCGCGGGCGATCTGCCGATCGTCCTGTACAACATCCCGCAGCGCGTGGTTCTGCACCTCTCGCCCGCCGACATCGACCGGCTGGCCGGGATCGACACGGTGATCGCCGTCAAGCAGGCCGTCACCGACCTCGACGAGGCCCGCCGGATCGTGGAGACGGGGAAGCTGGCGCTCTACGCCGGCAACGACGACCTGGTGCTCCCGTTCGCGCTGCTCGGCGGCGTCGGCGGCATCTGCGTCGCCTCGCACGTCGCCGGCGAGGAGATGCTCGCCATGCAGGTCGCCGCCGACGCGGGCGACGACGCCGAGGCGCGCGGCATCGACGATTCGCTGCAGTCGCTCTACGCCGCGCTGTCGGTGACGGTCAACCCGATTCCCGTCAAGACGGCGATGGGCCTGCTCGGCTTCGCCGTCGGCGATCTGCGCCTCCCGCTCGTCAACGCGACGCCCGAGGAGCGCGAGACGGTGCGCGCGGAGCTCGCCGCCCGCGGCCTGATCGGCTGAGCGCGGGTAGGATCCTCCACCGACGTCGAGCCCCGGAGACCCGCATGGCCAAGAAGAAGAAGAACCCGGCACCGCGCCCGCACCGCGTGCGCAAGATCGTCCGCCGCCGCAACGCCCGCCGCGCCCGCTAGCGCCATGCGCGCGTACGCCTTCCTCGGCGAGGCGCTGCGCGCGTATCAGGGCGCCGTGGTCGATGTGCTCCGCGCGCGCGGCTTCGACCTCGAGCCGCTCGAGGAGGGCGCGCTCGCCGATCTCCCGGCGATCGCGGCCGGTCCGCCGGCGCTCCTGTTCCTGTGCGGGCTGCCGTTCGTGCGCACGCACGATGCGGGCCTCCCGTTCCAGCCGCTCGCCGCGCCCGTCGCGGCGGCGGCGCCCGACGACCCGCCCGGCTACCGGAGCGTCCTGCTCGCGCGTCCGGGGCTCGCCGGCACGTCCCTTGCGGACCTGCACGGCGCGCGTCTCGCCATCAACGGTCGCGATTCGATGTCCGGCTGGGTGCTCCCGGTCGGCATGGGGCTGCCGCTCGAGCGCTTCGCCGAGATCGCGCCGACCGGCGCGCATGTGCGCTCGATGGACCTGCTGCTCCGCGAGGAGGCCGACGCCGCGCCGATCGACTCCATGCTGCTCGC
>JBPCSR010000154.1:0-3192 GCA_051006935.1 Gaiellales bacterium | reverse complement strand
AAGATGACGCGCGACGACCATCGCCGCATCGAGGAGTGGACGGCGAAGATCGTCGAGATGCTCAAGGACGCCGAGCAGCGCAAGAAGGACGGCCACGAGCTGTACGACGAGCGCCTCGAGATGCTCGACCTCGCCTGGCAGAAGTTCCAGGACATCAAGCCCAAGGAGGTCATCGGCGACGAGAAGGTCGCCCGTGAGCTCAAGGACCGCTTCGCCTCCTCGTGGGGCTTCGGCGAGTACATCGGGCTCGGCATGGGCGCCGAGGCCGTGCGCGACCTCCTCGCCCGCGAGGACATCCCGCAGCTCGTCGAGGAGCTCAAGGAGCAGATCGCGACGGGCAAGGGCCAGAAGCAGCAGCGCGCGATCAAGCGCCTGAAGGTCGTCTCCGCGTTCCACAAGAGCGAGCAGCGGCCCGACTGGATGATCCTCGAGGTCGTCCCCGTGATCCCGCCGGAGCTGCGCCCGATGGTGCAGCTTGACGGCGGCCGCTTCGCCACCTCCGACCTGAACGACCTCTACCGCCGCGTGATCAACCGGAACAACCGGCTCAAGCGGCTGCTGGATCTCGGCGCGCCGGAGATCATCGTCAACAACGAGAAGCGCATGCTCCAGGAGGCCGTCGACGCCCTGTTCGACAACGGCCGCCGCGGTCGCGCGGTGACGGGCCCGGGCAACCGCCCGCTCAAGTCGCTGTCCGACATGCTCAAGGGCAAGCAGGGCCGCTTCCGCCAGAACCTGCTCGGCAAGCGCGTCGACTACTCCGGCCGCTCCGTGATCGTCGCGGGCCCGCAGCTCAAGCTGCAGCAGTGCGGCCTGCCGAAGCTGATGGCCCTCGAGCTCTTCAAGCCGTTCATCATGAGCCGGCTCGTCGAGCGCAAGGCCGTGCCGAACATCAAGGCCGCCAAGCGCATGGTGGAGACGATGGAGGGCGACGTGTGGGACGTCCTCGAGGAGGTCATCACCGAGCATCCGGTGCTCCTCAACCGCGCCCCCACGCTGCACCGCCTCGGCATCCAGGCGTTCGAGCCCGTGCTCGTCGACGGCAAGGCGATCCAGGTCCACCCGCTCGTCTGCCACGCGTTCAACGCGGACTTCGACGGCGACCAGATGGCCGTGCACGTCCCGCTCAGCGTCGAGGCCCAGGCCGAGGCGCGGCTCCTGATGCTGTCGGCCCACAACATCCTGTCGCCGGCCAACGGGCGCCCGCTCGCCACGCCGTCGCAGGACATGGTCATCGGCCTCTACTACCTGACCTACGCCAGCATCGACACGCGGGAGCTGCAGGCCAAGCTCGACGGCGGCGCCTCCAGCAAGGACATCGGCTCGCACGGCACGTTCGCGTCGGCCGAGGAGGTCCAGATCGCCCTCGACCACCGGCGCGTGCCGCTGCAGGGCGCGATCGTCCTCCGCTCGGAGGACGGCGTCCGCATCGTCACCACGCCGGGCCGCGCGATTCTCAACCACGAGCTCCGCATCGCGCTCGAGACCCAGCTGGGCCGCGAGCTCGACGAGGACGACGTGGAGATCATCGACTCGGCGCTGACGAAGAAGGAGATCACCGACTTCGTCACCACGCTCGTCGACCGCCACGGCCCGTCCGAGGTCGCGATGGTGCTCGACACGATCAAGGACCTGGGCTTCAAGTACGCCACCCGCTCGGGCGTCTCGATCTCGAAGAACGACATCGTCACGCCGCCCGAGAAGCAGGCGATCCTGAAGGACTACGAGAAGCGCGTCCAGGTCGCCCGCGAGCAGTGGGAGGACGGCCTCATCACGGAGCAGGAGCGCCACCGCAAGGTCGTGCAGCTCTGGAACGAGGCGACCGACGAGGTCGGCGAGAAGGTGAAGGACACCTTCTGGGAGATGAACCCCGTCTACATGATGGCCAACTCGGGCGCCCGCGGCTCGTTCAAGCAGATCCGCCAGCTGGCGGGCATGCGCGGGCTGATGGCGAACCCGAAGGGCGAGATCATCGAGCGCCCGATCACGGCCAACTTCATGGAGGGCCTCGACGTCCTCGAGTACTTCATCTCGACGCACGGCGCCCGCAAGGGCCTCGCCGACACGGCGCTCCGCACGGCGGACTCGGGCTATCTGACCCGCCGCCTGGTCGACGTGTCGCAGGACGTCATCGTCCGCGAGGAGGACTGCGGGACCGAGCGCTACGTCGAGGTGCCGGCCTTCATGGACCGCCGCCCGACGTACGACGTCCGCGGCGGCGCGATCGTCCGCCGCTCGCCGTCGTTCGACGCGCGCCCCAGCGACCAGCTCGCCGGCCGCGTGCTCGCCCAGGACGTCAAGATCGGCGGCGGCGACACGCTGCCCGCCGGCACCCCGATCAGCCGCTCGTTCGCGGCCGAGCTCTCGGCCGAGAAGGAGCGCCACATCGAGGGCGTCCTCGCCAAGCTCGACGAGGCGGTCGAGAAGGCGGGCAAGGAGCCCGACCCGGTCGCGCTCGCCAAGGCCGTCGGCCTCGGCGACCTCTCGGAGATGTTCAAGCGCGAGGCCAAGGGCGAGGACCCGTACTTCACCCTCGAGGCCGTGGACGACATGAAGAACCCGGAGAAGTTCCTCCGGCGCCTCGAGGAGGAGGGCTATCCCTCCACGCCGCACGCCGATCGCACGGCCGAGGAGATCCGCGTCCTGCAGCTCCGCACGCTGGTGTGGGCGCTGAACGAGCTGGTCGACGGCGAGTGCACCGTGCCGGTCCGCTCGGTCCTCACCTGCGACGCCGAGGTCGGCGTGTGCGGTGCCTGCTACGGCGTGATGCCCGCGACGGGCTCGCGCTCGGAGGTCGGCGACGCGGTCGGCATCATCGCCGCGCAGTCGATCGGCGAGCCGGGCACGCAGCTCACGATGCGCACGTTCCACACGGGCGGCGTCGCCGGCTCCGACATCACGCACGGCCTGCCGCGCGTCGTCGAGCTGTTCGAGGCGCGCACGCCGAAGACGCCGGGCGCCGTGGCGCACGTCGACGGCCGCGTCATCCGCCGCGCCAAGGCCACCGGCCAGTTCGTCTTCGTCCTCCCGCGCCGCGACGACATCGAGGTGCGCGAGGTCAAGGGCGAGGGCACGGTGATCTTCTACAAGGGCGAGCGCATGACGCGCACGCTCCACGAGTGGCTCACGAAGGGCATCCCGTACTCGCGCTCCGCCGAGGAGATCGTCGAGGACGGCCAGATCGTCGTGCGC
>JBPCSR010000153.1:0-8833 GCA_051006935.1 Gaiellales bacterium | reverse complement strand
GGAGATCGAAATCGGACGTGGCAAGAAGGCGCGACGCGCCTATGGCTTTGACGACATCGCGATCGTGCCCTCGCGGCGCACGCGCGACGCCGAGGACGTCGACATCGGCTGGAAGCTGGGCCCGTACCTGATCGAGCTCCCGCTGCTCGCCTCCGCGACGGACGGCGTCGTGTCGCCCGCCACGGCGATCGAGCTCGGCCGCCTCGGCGGACTCGGCGTGCTCAACCTCGAGGGCCTGTGGGGGCGCTACGCGGACGCCGACGCGGTGCTCGAGGAGATCGCGGGACTGCCGCCCGAGACCGCCACGCGCCGCATGCAGGAGATCTACGAGGCGCCGCTCGACCCCGACCTGATGGCGCAGCGCGTGAAGGAGATCAAGGCCGCGGGCGTGATCACCGCCGCTTCGCTCACGCCGCAGCGGGTGCGCGAGAACTGGGAGGCCGTCGTGGCCGCCGGCCTCGACGTGCTCGTGATCCAGGGCACCGTCGTCTCGGCCGAGCACGTCTCGCGCAGCGTCGAGCCGCTCAACCTCAAGGAGTTCATCGCCACCGTCGGCATCCCGTGCATCGTGGGCGGCTGCGCGAGCTACCAGACCGCGCTGCACCTGATGCGCACGGGCGCCGCCGGCGTCCTCGTCGGCGTCGGCCCCGGCGCGGCCTGCACCACACGCGGCGTGCTCGGCGTCGGCGTCCCGCAGGCGACGGCGATCGCCGACGCCGCGGCGGCCCGCGTCCAGCATCTGCTCGAGACCGGCCAGTACGTCAACGTCATCGCCGACGGCGGCATGCGCACCGGCGGCGACATCTCCAAGGCGATCGCCTGCGGCGCCGATTCGGTGATGATCGGATCGCCGCTCGCCCGCGCCCACGAGGCGCCCGGCAAGGGCACGCACTGGGGCATGGCCACGTTCCACCCGACGCTGCCGCGCGGCGCGCGCGTCAAGACGGCCCAGGTCGCCTCGCTCAAGGAGATCCTGCTCGGGCCCGCCAACGAGAACGACGGCACGCTCAACCTGATGGGTGCGCTGCGCACCTCGATGGCGACGACCGGCTACGAGACGATCCACGAGTTCCAGAAGGCCGAGATCATGGTCGCGCCCGCCCTGCAGACCGAGGGCAAGAAGCTGCAGCGCGAGCAGGGCATCGGGATGTCGCGCTAGCCCGTTGAGCGCCGATCGCCCGATCCTCGTCCTCGACTTCGGCGCGCAGTACGCGCAGCTGATCGCACGACGCATCCGCGAGTGCCGGGTGCTGTCGGAGCTCGTGCCGCACGACATCGCGATCGAGGCGATCCGCGAGCGCGATCCGGTCGGCATCGTCCTGTCCGGCGGGCCGGCCTCCGTCAACGAGCCCGGCGCGCCGTCGCTCGACCCGGCGATCCTCGAGCTCGGGATCCCCGTGCTCGGCATCTGCTACGGCATGCAGGCGATGGCCCAGGCGCTGGGCGGCGAGGTCGGGGCCACCGGGACGGGCGAGTTCGGCAAGACCGAGATCGACCTCCAGACCGACGCCGTGCTGTTCCACGGCGTGCCCGCCACGCACACCTGCTGGATGAGCCACAACGACTCGGTCACGCGCCTGCCCGAGGGCTTCCGCACGACGGCGACCACGCCCGGCGCCCCGACCGCCGCCATGGAGCACGTCGAACGACGGCTCCACGCCGTCCAGTTCCATCCCGAGGTCGTGCACACGCCGTTCGGGACGGAGATGCTGGAGCGCTTCGCCTACGAGGTGTGCGGGCAGGACGGCACGTGGACGCCGCAGCACGTGATCGACGAGCAGGTCGCGCGCATCCGCGCCCAGGTCGGCGACCAGAAGGTGCTCTGCGCGCTCTCCGGCGGCGTCGACTCGGCCGTCGCCGCGCTGCTCGTCCACCGTGCCGTCGGCGACCAGCTCACCTGCGTCTTCGTCGACCACGGCATGCTGCGCGAGGGCGAGGCCGAGCAGGTGGTCGAGACCTTCGGCAACCACTACAAGGTGCCGCTCGTGCACGTCCAGGCGCAGGACCGCTTCCTCGACCTGCTGGCCGGTGTCACGGAGCCGGAGCAGAAGCGCAAGATCATCGGCGAGACCTTCATCCGCGTCTTCGAGGAGGAATCGCGCCGGCTCGAGGGGATCCGCTTCCTCGTGCAGGGCACGCTCTACTCCGACGTCATCGAGTCGGGGTCGAAGACCGCCGCCAAGATCAAGTCGCATCACAACGTCGGCGGCCTGCCCGACGACATGGACCTCGAGCTGTGCGAGCCGCTCCGGCTCCTGTTCAAGGACGAGGTCCGCCAGGTCGGGATCGAGCTCGGCATGCCGGATCGCATGGTCTGGCGGCAGCCGTTCCCCGGCCCGGGCCTCGCAATCCGGATCATCGGGGACATCACGCGCGAGCGGCTCGACATCCTCCGCCGTGCCGACTTCGTGCTGCAGGAGGAGATCCGCGCCGCCGGCTGGTACAACAAGGTCTGGCAGAGCTTCGCCGTGCTGCCCTGCGTCAAGAGCGTGGGGGTGATGGGCGACGCCCGCACGTACGAGTACCCGATCATCGTCCGCGCCGTCACGAGCGAGGACGCGATGACGGCGGACTGGGCCCGCCTGCCCTACGACCTGCTGGAGCGCATCTCGACGCGCATCATCAACGAGGTCCCCGGCGTCAACCGCGTGGCCCTCGACATCTCGTCGAAGCCGCCCGGCACGATCGAGTGGGAATAGCGAGCGGGCTCGCCGGACGCGACGCGTCCTAGCGGTATCCTTCGGCCGTGGCCGCGCACCGCCCTCCGCGCTCCGCCGCGCGCGACGCGGCCATCCGCCGGCGCCGCCGCGGCCTCGCGATCGGCGTGGCCGCCGTCCTCGTCGTCGGCGCGCTCGCCTACGCGCTGCGCCCGAGCGGATCCGGCGCGGACGCGACGCCCGTGACGACGATCAGCGCGATCGACCTGGCGGCGCAGAAGGCGGCCAAGAACGCCGAGGCCGGGGCCAAGGCCGCCGACGCGGTCGAGGCCCGGGCATGGTCGATCGGGCAGTACGCCAGCGCCGTGCCGACCAGCGACGGCGTCCGCGGCGGAGCCGCCGTTGGGAACGCCGTGGCGCTCACGTTCGACGACGGGCCGGGCAAGGACACCTGGGACGTGCTGGCCCTGCTCAAGCGCTACAAGATGCACGCGACCTTCTTCGTGATCGGGCAGAACATCGCCGACAATCCGGGCGCGATCGAGGCGGCCGTGGCGGACGGCAACGTCGTGGCCGATCACTCCATGACGCACGCCAGCCTGCCGAGCCTCGGTACGGCCGGACTCAGGCACGAGGTCGTCGACACGAAGCTGCTGCTCGAACGGGCCGCCGGTCGCCCGCCGACGCTGATGCGCCCGCCGTTCGGCGACTTCACGGCCAAGACCAACGAGTACGTCCGCAGCCAGGGCATGCTGCCCGTGCTGTGGACGATCGATTCCAACGACTGGGCGCTGCATGACTCGGCGACGATCGCGGCCAACGTGCTCAACTCGCCCGACCTGAAGCCCGGCGCGATCATCCTGCTGCACGACGGCACGATGGACCGCCAGGTGACCGTGAACGCGCTGCCGATGATCCTCGACGGGCTCGTGGCACGGGGCCTGCGCTCTGTGACGGTCCCCGAGCTGCTGCGCCTCGGCCCGCCGTCGATCGCGCGGCCCGGCGACTACACGCTGAGCGACTACGCCACCGGCGGGAAGAACTAGAGCGCCGCGCGCAGGCGCGCCGCGTGCCCCTCGATCACGGCGAGGTCGCCTTCCTGCTGCGGCCAGGGGAACGCGAAGCCGTCGCCCGCCATGCGCGGGATCACGTGGATGTGCAGGTGGAAGACCGTCTGGCCGGCGTCGGGCCGGGCGAGCGACTGGAACGTCACGCCGGTCGCGCCGAGCTCGGCGACGGCGGCCTCGCCGACACGCGCGGCGAGCTGCATGCAGGCGGCGAGGTCCTCATCGGCGGCGCCGAGGACGTCGTCGGCGTGCGCCCGCGGGATCACCAGGGCGTGACCCGGCGCCGCGGGGAAGATGTCCATGAAGGCGATCGCGCGATCCGTCTCGGCGATGCGGACCGCCGGGATCTCCTCGGCGACGATGCGGCAGAAGAGGCAGTCGGACATGCCGCAGATCGTACCCGCAGGACGTCGCCCTGCGAGGGCGGAGTCCCGCGCATCCGCTGCCATCCGCCCGTGCTGGTTACCTTCGTCCCGTGAGCGCCTTCTCCGATCCGCGCTGGTTCGACCGCGAGGCGGCCGTGGAACGCTTGGACGTCGTGTGCCGCGCGGTCCCGCAGGACGACGGCGGCTTCGTCCGCCACGCGCAGACGCAATCGGGCGCGGAGCTGGACGTCGTCACGTTCCGCGTCTGCGAGGGGCCCCTGACCGGGCGGCACGCCGGGCTCCTGATCTGGCCGCCGCGCAGCGCCGCCGATCGCGAGCGGACCCTCGGCGCGCTCGCCTCGACCGACCCGGACCGCCTCGAGGCCCGGCTCGCCGACGTCGCCGTGCGCTGCCGCCTCGAGACGTCGCCGTTCGGGGAGCTCGAGGTGCGCAAGATCCTCGAGGTCGCGCCCGATTGCGCCGTGCCGCCGCCGGCCGGGCCCGAACCGCCCACGGTGCGGGCCGATCTCCTGCCGCCCCGGCCGGCCGAGGCGCCCGTCAGCCGCATCCACCTGATCCGCACGACGGCCGAGGCGCAGCAGGCCGCCGAGCTGCTCGCGCACCAGCCCGTGCTCGGGCTCGACATCGAGACCGCCTGCACGCGGCTGCCGCCGCAGGAGCGCGAGGAGCGGGCCGCGTTCGATCCGTGGAACGGCACCGTGCGGCTCGTGCAGATCGCCGCGCCTGGCCCCGACGGCTCGCCCGTGACCGTCGTCGTCGACTGCTGGGAGGTCGATCCCACGCCGCTCCTGCGGCTCCTGGGGGACGGACGTCGCGTGCTCGCCCATAACGCGAAGTTCGAGCAGAGCTGGGTCAAGTACCGCTGGGACATCGAGCTGTCGGACCTCTTCGACACCTGCGCGTGGTGGAACGTGATCGCCGGGCACCTCGACGCGGCCGGCTTCGAGCACGGAGTGGAGGACGCGAAGCTCGTGACCCTCGCCGAGCGGTTCCTGCATGCCGAGCTCGACAAGACCTTCCAGACCTCGGATTGGGCGCAGGAGGAGCTGTCGGAGGGACAGCTCGCCTACGCCGGCGAGGACGCGGCGATCCTGCTGCCGCTGGCCGATCTGCTCGAGCGGATCGGGGAGGAGCTCGGCTGCGTCGAGCAGGCGCGCCTCGCGTCGCGCGCCGGCGCCCGCCGGGCGGCCATCTCCACGCGCTTCGCCGCCGAGCGGCACCCCGACGAGCGGGCGGAGGCCCTGGCGATGATCGCCAGCGCCGCCAGCCCGGCGGACCTCGAGTCGGCGGGCGCGATCATGCGCCGCATGGTGCTCAGCGCGGACTCGCGCCAGGCCGTCGCCGCGGCCTACGTCGGGCGCCGGGCCGCGCTCGCGGCCTGATCCGCGCGCCGATCCCACGCCCCGGTGAAGACCGCCCACGAGACGGCGGCGACGGAGACGCCCACCACGGTCGCCGGGCGCCGCAGGGCCCGCGGGACGAGCAGGCGGGCGACCGCGATGCCGACGCCCGCGTGCACGCCGTAGAGGGCGTGCTCGGCGGGTCCGAGCCGACGCGACGGCGATGGCACCGCGAGCGGCCACCACAGCCGGGGCGCGAGGTCGTTGAGGCGGTCGTGGAGGCCGTTGACGGCGTCGTCGGCCAGCGCGATCCGGGCGGTGAGCCGCGCCGCGGCCGACGGGTGGGTGGGTGCATCGCCGTCCATGCGCCTCATGCTACGGTTCCGCGCCGTGCGGTGCCCTTCACCGCGCATCGATTCCATGCAGAAGACCCTCTCCGCCAAGCCCGCCGACGTTGAGCACGGCTGGTTCATCATCGACGCCGACGGCGAGGTTCTCGGCCGTCTGGCCACGCGTATCGCCGACGCGCTGCGCGGCAAGGGCAAGACGAACTTCACGCCGCACGTGAACACGGGCGACTACGTGATCGTGGTCAACTGCGAGCGCGTGCGCGTGACCGGCAACAAGCTCGAGCAGAAGAAGTACTACCGCCACTCCGGCTACCCGGGCGGTCTGCGCGAGCGCACGCTGCAGGAGCAGCTCGACCGCAACCCGGCCGAGGTGATCCGCCATGCCGTCAAGGGCATGCTCCCCAAGAACAAGCTCGGCGCGGCTCAGCTGAACATGCTGAAGATCTACGCCGGCTCCGACCATCCGCATGCGGCCCAGGCGCCGCAGCCGCTGCCGTAAGGAACCCGATGAGCGACAAGGCCATCTACCGCGCGACCGGCAAGCGCAAGACCTCCGTCGCGCGCGTGACGCTGACTCCGGGCTCCGGCACGGTGCTCTGCAACGGCCGTCCGGCCGAGCAGTACTTCGATCGCGCCCCGCTGCGGGCGATGGCGCTCAGCCCGCTCGAAGCCGTCGGGCTCGCCGACCGCTTTGACGTGACGCTGCGCCTTCACGGCGGTGGCATCAGCGGTCAGGCCGGCGCGTCGCGCCATGGCATCGCCCGCGCCCTCGTCGAGGCCGATCCGAATCTGCGCGGCGAGCTCAAGCGCGCCGGCTTCCTGGCCCGCGATGCGCGTGCCGTGGAGCGCAAGAAGGCCGGCCTCAAGAAGGCCCGCAAGCGCCCGCAGTTCTCCAAGCGCTAGGGAGTCTGGCGTGGCCCGTGCCTGGTTCGGCACCGACGGCATCCGCGGGGTCGCCAACGAGCGCCTCTCGCCGGAGCTCGCACTGCGCGTGGGCCGTGCGGCGGTGCTCCGCCTGCGCGACGCGCACCCGGCGCCGACCGTCCTGATCGGCCGCGACACGCGTCGCTCGGGCACGATGCTCGAGGACGCGCTGGCTGCCGGCATCGCCTCGGCGGGCGGGCAGGCGCTGCGCCTCGGCGTGGTGCCGACGCCGGCCGTGGCCTGGAGCGTGCTGCAGCACGGCGCTGCCGCTGGCGTGGTGATCAGCGCGAGTCACAACCCGTACCCCGACAACGGCATCAAGCTGTTCGGCGCCGACGGCTACAAGCTGCTCGACGCGGAGGAGGAGGCGATCGAGGCGCTCCTCGCGGCCGCTGACGCACTGCCGACCGGTGCCGACGTGGGGAGGACGGGCGCCCTCCCGGGCGCGGCCGATGCCTATGCGGACTGGGTCGTCGACGTCGCCGGCGCGCCGCTCGAGGGCATGCGCATCGTCGTGGATTGCGCCCACGGCGCCGCCACCGCCATCGCCGCACGCCTGTTCGACCGGCTCGGCGCCGACGCCGCGCTGATCTGCGCGGAGCCCGACGGCGTCAACATCAACGTCGACTGCGGCTCCACCCACCTGGGGCGCGTCGCCGACGCCGTGCGCGAGCAGGGCGCCGAGATCGGCGTGGCCTTCGACGGCGACGCCGACCGGGTCCTGTTCGTCGACAGCGCGGGCGCGACCGTCGACGGGGACCACATCCTCACGCTGCTGGCTGCCGACGCGATCGCGCGCGATGCGCTCCCCGGCGGCCGTGTGGTACTCACGAGCATGGCGAACCTCGGCGCGCACCACGCGCTGCGCGCGATCGGCTGCACGCTGGAGATCACCGACGTGGGCGACCGCTACGTGCTCGAGGCGATGCGCCGGGACGCGACGACCCTCGGCGGCGAGCAGTCGGGCCACGTGATCGCGCTCGACCACCAGACGACCGGAGACGGACCGCTGACGGCGACCATGGTGCTCGCCGCGCTGGCCCGCTCGGGGCAGACGCTCGCCGAGGCGGCCGCCGCGGTCGAGAAGTTCCCGCAGAACCTGATCTCCGTGCGCGCGCGCCGCGAGGGACTGGGGGAGTGCGCACCGCTCTGGGAGGCGATCGGCGCCGCCGAGGCCGCACTCGGCGACGAAGGTCGCATCGTGGTCCGCGCCTCCGGGACGGAGCCGCTCGTGCGCGTCATGGTCGAGGCCCGTGACGCAGCGGAATGCCGTCGCATCGCCGACGAGCTGGTGGCGATCGTGGAGCGGGAGCTGCCCGTCGGCGACTGACCCCGGCGGCGCGAACCGCCCGGGACGGTAGGATCTCCCGCGTGTGCGGGATCATCGGGTATGTCGGGGCGCGCCCCTGCAAGGAGCTCGTCCTGACGGGACTCGAGCATCTCGAGTACCGCGGCTACGACTCCTCCGGGCTGGTGCTGGTCGGCGACGCCGGCCTCGATCGGGCGCGCGCCGTCGGGCCGGTCAAGGCGCTACGCGGCGTAGCGGGCGGCGTGTCGGAGACGGCCGCCGTCGGCATGGGGCATACGCGCTGGGCCACGCACGGCGGGGTGGAGGAGCGCAACGCGCATCCGTTCCTCTCGGAGGACGGGCGCTTCGCCGTCCTCATGAACGGCATCTTCGAGAACTACGTCGAGCTGCGCGCGGAGGTCGCCGCCAAGGGCCACACGTTGACCTCAGACACCGATACCGAGGCCCTCGTGCACCTGATCGAGGAGGAGTACGACGGCGATCTCGCGGAGACATGCCGGCGCATCTTCCCTCGCCTCGAGGGGCACTTCGCCTTCCTCGCGATCGCCCTCGACGAGCCCGACCGCATCGTCGCCGCCCGCCTGGCCTGGCCGCCGCTCGTCGTCGGACGCGGGAAGGGCGAGAACTTCATCGCCTCGTTCACGCCCGCCTTCCTCGAGAAGACGCGCATGATCCAGGTCGTGGACGAGGCGGAGATCGTCGTCGTCACCGCGGACGACGTGACCTTCCGCGCCGTCGCCGACGGCACGGAGCGCACGCACCCCGTGGATCAGGCCGACGACTCGATCGAGGTCGCCGCG
>JBPCSR010000152.1:0-5075 GCA_051006935.1 Gaiellales bacterium | reverse complement strand
ATCGGCCTCTTCACCGCGTACGAGCTCGTCAAGCGGGACTACACGAACGTCACCGTCGTCGCCGAGAAGTACGAGGACCTCACCTCGCACAACGCGGGCGGGCTGCTCGCCCCCGTGTCGATGGACAACGACCCCGCGATGCAGAAGATCGTCGACAAGATCGGCGTCGACGCGTACCGCTTCTACGCCGCGGTCGCCACCAAGACGCAGCCCGACTTCGCCGCGGGCGCACTGATCATCCCGGCCTACTTCGAGAACCGCGAGGAGTCCGGCCTCGAGCCCTACGTCGGCATCGTCATGCAGCCGGCGAAGGACGTGATGCTCGACTTCGGCAACGGGACGACGCGGCCGATGGTCGCCTACGACGACGGGATCTTCATCGACACCGCCGCGATGATGAAGTCGCTCCGCGACTTCCTCGACGGCAAGGTGGCCTTCGAGCAGCGCAAGGTCACCAACCTCGCGACGGTGCCCTCGATGCTCATCTTCGACTGCGCCGGCCTCGGCGCCGGTGCGCTCAACGGCGACGCCAAGGTCGTGCCCGTGCAGGGGCATCTCGTGCTGCTGCGCGACCAGGTGCCGGCGGATCTGCAGCACATGATCCTCGTGTACTTCGACAAGGGGCATACGCCGACGCAGCAGGAGGTCAAGCGCTCCTTCTACATGTTCCCGAAGCACATGCTCGACGCCGGCCCGAACGACGTCGGCGTGGTCGGCGGCACGTTCATCGAAGGCGCGACGCCCGACACCCCGAACGACGAGGAGTTCCAGATCATGATCGACGGGGCGAAGCGCTTCTACGGGCTCTGAGTGCGGGGTGGCCCGCGCCACCGCGACGCATCCGCGCGCGTAGTACGGTGACCGCATGCCAACGCGCCTGCTCGTCCTGCTCTGCCTCGTCGTGGCCGTCGGCGTCGCGGCGCCCGCCGCGCTCGCCGCGCCGGAGCGCGGTCTGCCCCGCACGATCGAGACGACGGTCGGCGAGGAGGGCATCCTCCGACTGATGAGCAATGCGCGCAAGGCCGAGCACTGGGTCTGGCTGCGCAAGCCGGACGCGCGCATCGTGAAGATCAACCCGCCGGAGCAGCTGCCCGAGAACGACGAGGCCGTCAACGGCCTCGCCGGACGCACGGCGATCAGCGTCAGGGGACGCCGCGTCGGCACGACGACGGCGCTGATCGGCTACGTGACGCGTCACCAGAAGACGCTCCTGCGCACGGTCGCGCTGACGATCGTCGTGCGGTAGCCGCACTGCCGCTCGCAACAGACGCGGCGTGAGCACCCGCCGATGGGTGACGGCCTCAGGGCCGATTGATCATCGGCCCCGGCGGGCACGACGACATGAAGTCCGGGATCGACTGGCCGGAGAACGGCAGGCGCGCGTAGCTGCGATCGCCCTCCTTCGACTGCACCATGTAGGCCCAGTGGCTGAGCGTCGAGGTGCCATCCGACCCGGCGGCACTCGTCATCTGGTTCACCATCGTCCACTGCCGCTTGACCTTGACCATCATCCCCACGGGGTTGTTGCGCACGAGTCCCGTGGTCGCGTCGTACATCGTCATGAACACGTGTCCGTCCGGCGTGACCTGCCCGAGGACGGTCTGGCAGCTCGGCACCTGGGCCCGCGTGATCTTCACGACCACGGATCCGGTCCAGTACCCGTTGAAGTAGTCGGTGATGTGGAACACCGTCTGGCCGCGAATCACCTGGAACGTGTTGGTGTTCGCGGAGTGCAGCACGGAGTAGACCCCACTCGGCGGCACGATCCAGTACGTGTCCTTGAACCATTTCCAGGAGTCGTAGAAGCCGGCCCCCTGCGGTCCGGAGCGCTGGGGCGTGCGCTGCGTCGCCGACGCGGAGGAAACGGCGACGCCGAAGGCGGTCAGTACGAGGATGAGCGTGATGAGGAGACGTCGAGGCATATCGCGATTCTAGGCGCCGGGCGCACGGCGATCGGCGTCCGGGGATGCCGCGACGACCCGTCCTCGATCGGCGAGGCCGCACGCCGCCAGCGCCCTCCTACGCACCGTCGCGCTGACGATCGTCGTGCGGCAGCCGGCAGCCCGTACGCTGTGCCGGTGCCGCGCTCGCTGATCCTGCTCGTCGCCCTCCTCGCGCTGCTCGCTCCGACCGCGCAGGCGGCCCGGCTCGCGCCCGCGTTGTACAAGCCGGTCGGCGGCCTCGCGATGGATCCCGGCGGCGAGAGCTACTACGTGCAGGTCTACTCGACCGACGAGGATCACAACCAGATGAAGGCCGCGTACGGGAGCGGCTTCAGCTGGTACTCGACGCTCTGGCCGCTGTTCGTGCAGCCCGTCGCGGGCGAGCAGGCCGGGCTGTCGTCGTCGTGGATCACGCCGAACGCCGGCATCACCACCCCGAACTACGACTCCTGCGAGACCGACACGCGCAACCCGATCGTGCAGACGATCGAGGGCAGCCTCGGCTGGTGGGGCGACACGCCGTACCGCGTCGCGATGCCGAAGTACGAGCCGGGCGTGACGCGCAACTGCTACTCATCGGGGGCGCGCGAGTTCTGGGGCGGCCGGCCGATCAAGCGCAACGACGGCGGCTGGATCACGATCAGCAACCGCATCCTCCTGCCGCCGGACGGGATGACGTTCACGGCGTCGTCGTCGGGCGCGCAGCTCGGCCAGGCCTGGTTCGCTCTGCCGCTGCCCGCCACCGGCAGCGCGCTCGGCGTGCCGACGGGACCGAACGCGTGGACGCTGTTCCTCAACGCGACCAACTTCCAGGGGCCGATCGCGTACGTCGAGCCGCACTTCTGGTCGCTCAGCGCCAAGGGCGCGCCGCAGTACGCCGGGCGCACGCTCGACGCCGTGGGCGGCCTGTCGTTCGGCATCGGCAGCGAGTGGGCGATGCTGCCGTACTTCCAGGCCAAGGCGGCCGACGGCAGCGTCTACTCGCGCATGCCCGCGCTGCAGTTCCCGACCGACGCGGCGGGGCGCACGATCTTCACGCGCGACTACACGGGCTACGGGCCCGGCGCCCTCTTCACCCCGATGGCGAGCGCCATCGCAACCGGTACGCCGCTGCCCGGCGGCATCGATCCGGCGGGCGTGCGGCGCTTCACGCTCCAGGCCGATACGCACGGCGCGTTCCAGAGCGACGCCGAGCTGCCCGAGATCGAGGCGCTCGCGGCGCTGCAGGTGTTCGACGGCGGCGCATCCGCGGGCTTCCAGTCGGCGAAGCCGAACGCGATGATCCGCTGGCCCGAGTACTTCCGGCAGCAGGGCGGGCAGCGCACGGCGGTCGCGCCGGCCAGCGCGCCGTCCTCGCTCCGGCAGGCGAGCTTCGCGTCGCCGCCCGGTTCGGCGGGGGCGACGCCGCCGCGCGCCAAGGTCTACCAGACGCCCGCGTGGTTCAACCGGGCGCCCGCGGCGTCGGGTGTGCGCACGACGCGCCTCAACGACGGGTCGACCGTCTCGTACCGCTGGTACCGCTTCGTCGATCAGCCGCTGCTGCGGCGCTTCCGCTGGACGGCGTCGGAGAAGACCGCGATGCAGGCGGCGATCGTGCGGATGCAGCGCGAGTGGGCGCACCAGCCGCTGATGGCGCCGCCGTCGGGCGGGCGCCTGGCGACGTTCGACAAGGGACTCCTCGTCACGCCGCCGCGCGGCCTCGAGTTCGGCTACGTGCCGATCGTCGTGCGCCAGGCGAGCACCCGCTAGAGCCGTCGCGCGCGATCCCTGCCGTTCCCCCGGCGCACGTTCGGCGCCCGGTGGCCTGACCCGCCGTACGTCGCCGGCGGCGCCTTCGTCGTGCCCCGCCCAACCCCGAGTGGAAATCGACCCGGTCGTCTAGTACCGTCAAGCGTATTGCCCAATCGTTCAAACCGAGGAGAGACGTGAACACACGACGCATTCGGACAGTCGCCATCGCGAGCGCCGCGGTCGCGGCGGCGGCCATCGGCGGCACGGCAACGGCCTCGGCGGCCACCGCGACCTGCGCCGCGCCGGCCAAGGCCGTGGCCGGTGACTCGTGCCGCGTGATCTTCAAGAAGAGCGGCACGTTCACCGTGCCCGCCGGCGTGACCAAGGCGGACGTCCTGGTCGTCGGCGGTGGCGGCGGCGGCGCCGGCGGTGGCGGCGGTGGCAGCCAGCACTTCGGAGGCGGAGGCGGCGGCGGAACCGTCGTCCTCACGAAGCACTTCCGCCTGACCGGCCTCAAGGTGACGGTCACGGTCGGCCGCGGCGGCGCCGGCGGCGCGACCGCGGTGGGAGCGGACGGCGCGGCAGGCGGAGAGTCGTCGTTCGGGACGATCACGGCAGCCGGCGGGCTCGGCGGCCTGATCGGGATGGTGAACGCCGGCGACGGCGGCGCATCCGGGACGTACACGGGTGGCCTGGCCGAGGGCGTCAACGCCAGCGGGTACGCGAGCTTCGGTGGCGGTGGCGGCGCCGGTTCGTCGGCGAACGGCGGCGACACTCCCGCCGCAGACTCCGCCAACGCACTGACCACCGCCGTCGGCGGCGCCGGCGGGAAGGGCACGAACGTGGCCTCGACGTTCCTCGGCCTTCCTGCGGCGGTGTTCGGCGGGGGCGGCGGCGGTGCCTCCGTCAATTCCGGGGCGGGCGGCGCCGGTGGCGGCGGCGCGGGCGCGTACTACGTCAAGAACGGCAAGCCGACCGAGAAGTACATGACTGGCATCGCCGGAACCGCCAACACCGGCGGCGGCGGTGGCGGCGGCATCTGCCTCGCGCAGACGACGAAGAAGGGCCTCGGTGGCCGAGGCGGCTCGGGCCTCGTGATCGTGCAGTACAAGGCGAGCTCGTCGACCGGCGGCAGCGGCGCCGAGCCCGTCGTCGGCTGAGCCGAACCTGAAGCCGAGCGGAACCGGAAGGGGCCCTACGGGGCCCCTTCCCCGTTCTGCGGGCGGCTGACGGCGCACGTCGCATGCCGAACCAGGCCGTGCGAGCCCCACGATCGCGAACGCACCCCGGTGCTACGTTGCGGTCGTGTCGGCGGTTCCCGAATACGCCCTGCTCTCCCTGCGTCGCCTCGGGCTGCTCGCGCTCGGCGGGGTCATCCTCGGCGCGATCGCGATCTCGCCC
>JBPCSR010000151.1:0-3547 GCA_051006935.1 Gaiellales bacterium | reverse complement strand
CGACGCGCTGCTCGAGCGGCTCGTCGCCGACGGCGTGCTCGAGCGCGACGGCGCCGTCGTGCGGCTGGCCGGCACGGGCGCCGACGCGGCCGACCTCGCGGTGGCCGAGCCGATCCTCGCGCAGCTCGCGGCCGAGCCGTTCGCCACGCACCGCCAGGCCGACCTGGTCGCGCAGCTCCCGCTGGCCGCCGACGACGCCTGGGCCGTGCTCGCCCAGCTGGACCGCAGCGGGCGCATCGCGCGGCTCCCCGACGGCCTCGCGGTCGACGCGGCCGCCTACGCCGAGGCCGTGCGCATCGTGCGCGAGCGGTGCGCCGACCACGGGCAGGTGACGCTCGCCGAGGTGCGCGATGCGACGTCGTCCTCGCGCAAGGTCGTGCAGGCCCTGCTCGAGCGGATGGACGCGGACGGGATCACCCGGCGCACGGGCGACGCGCGGACGCTGCGGCGCGGTGCGGCGCGCTAGGGCGTCAGTGCGAGGACGAGCCGCGGCGCGAGCGGCGCGCCTCGAACCCGGCGATGATCGCGAACAGCGCGATGATCCCGATGATCAGCCCGAGGAACCACTCGGTGACGTACTCCTTCTTGCCCATGCCCTCCGAGGCGAAGGCGGCCGACGGAAGCAGCAGCAGGGCCAGGAGCGCGACGGGGATCAGGCGGCGGAGCATCATCTACCTCGTGGGGTGGGTGGTCGTCGCAGTCGCGACACGGCAAGACTACCCGACTCGGCACCCGGCGGGCGAAATCCTCTCCTCGGATATCCTTTGACCTCGTTCGTCGAGTCAGGAGCCGGTATGGCCAAGGTGGCGCAGTTCGAGAAGGGCAAGACGGTGGTCTTCGGACCGGAGGGGTTCGCGCGCGTCGAGGGCATCGGCGAGCGCGTGATGCTGGGCGAGAAGATGACGGTGGTCAGCCTGTTCGTCCTCGACTCGAAGATGAACGTCACCGTCCCGCTCGACCGCGCCGTCGAGCGCGGCCTGCGCCACGTCACGACGAAGGCCGCCGCCGAGCGCTCGCTCGACGACCTCGCCTCCGCCTACGAGGAGCCGATCCCGTGGAACCGCGACGGGCGCCTGCTCAAGGACCGCTTCGCCGAGGGCGAGATCGACGCGATGGTCGAGGTGCTGGCCTCGCTCGTCGACACGTCCGAGCAGCGCAAGCTCAACGACGGCCAGCGCACGCTGATGGAGAAGGTCCGCAAGGCCTACGCCCGCGAGCTCGCGGCCGCGCTGAAGATCAGCGACGAGGCGACCGAGGCGCGCATCGACGCCGCGATCGCCAAGCGCATCGGGTAGGCCGCGTGCCCGCCCCGGCGCTGCTCCCCTGGACCGGTGACGCGGAGGCGGACCGCCTGCTGGCGGCCGACCCCAACGCGCTCCTGATCGGCTTCGCGCTCGACCAGCAGGTGACCGTGCAGAAGGCGTTCGCCGGCCCGGCCGTGCTGCGCGCGCGGCTCGGGCACCTCGATCCCGCCCGCATCGCCGCGCTGGACGCCGACGCGTTCCTCGCCGTGTGCCGCGAGCAGCCGGCGATCCACCGCTTCCCCGGCACGATGGCGGCGCGCGTGCAGGACCTCTGCCACGTGATCGCCGCGGAGTACGGCGGCGACGGCTCGCGCGTGTGGCGCGAGGCGACGAGCGGCGACGACCTCGCGGCGCGCCTCGGCGCGCTCCCTGGCATCGGGCCGCTGAAGGTGACGTCGCTGCTCGTGCTCCTGGCCCGCCAGTACGGCGTCGACCTGCCCGGGCTCGCCGCGCTCCTGCCGGACCACCCCACGCTCGGCGAGGTGGCGACGGCGGAGCAGCTCGCCGCCTACCAGGCCGGTAAGCGCGCGGCCAAGGCCGCCAAGCGCGCCGCCGCGGAGTAGGATCGCCCCATGGGCAAGGGCTATGCGGAGGGCCCCGCGGTCGAGGCCGCGGAGGAGGCGCGCGAGCGGATGCTGCAGGGCCCCGTGCCCGAGGCGCCCCCGAAGCGCCGCGCCGTGCTCGGCTGCACGGCGGATCGCCCCGAGCCGCACGTGCTCGGCTGGGAGGATGAGGTCGACGCCGACGCGCTGTTCGCGTCCGGCGAGGCCTGGGGGCTGCGCGTCGTCCTGCTCGACGACGCCTGACGCCCTACTTCAGGACCCAGGTGCCGTTCTCGATGACGGGGACGCGCTCGCCCTGCTTCGTGACGCCGATCACGTCGAGTTCGTCGCAGCCGATCATCACGTCGGTGTGGATCTTCGAGACGTTGAGGCCGCGATCGCCCTTGATGCGCGAATCCGGGAAGCGCGTCGACGCGTAGGACGACCCGAGCGCGACGTGCGCGACCGCGTTCTCGTCGAGCAGCGTCGTGTGGTAGACCCGGTTGGCCTGGCCGATCCGCGACGCGCGGTCGACGAGGGCGACCTCGCCGAGGCGGCCCGCGCCCTTGTCGCGCGCGAAGTACGCGGCCAGGTAGTCGCGCTGCCGCGCCGTCTTCGCCTGAACCCGCGAGAGGCGCCCGCCCGAGAACTCGGCCTTGATGCCGTCGAACATCTGGCCGTCGAGCGAGAGCGGCCGGGTGCACGTGAAGTGCCCCTCGGTGAAGCGGTAGTCCGGGCTCGCGAAGACCTCCTCCGTGGGCAGGTTCGCGCACCAGCGCCGCCCGTTCGGCGTCTTCATCTCGGCCGCGCAGAAGCGCGTCTTCGGCGCGAGGCCGACCCGCAGGTCTGTGCCCGGCGCGATGAACTCCATCTGCGTGAAGTTCCGGCGGTTGACGAGGTCGGCGCGCTTGACGAGGTTCTCGACGTGCTTCCCCCACGCGCCCTTGGGATCGTCCGCGCCGATGCGGCAGAACGAGAGGAGGTCCTTCGCGAGCGCGCGCTGCGCGCGCTCGACGGACAGCTTCGGGTAGACCTGCTTCGCCCAGCCCGGTGCCGGGTAGGCGACGACGCAGAAGCGCGCCGTCCCCGCCGCGACCGCCTTGAGGTACGCCTCGCGACCCGGCATCCGCGCCGTCATCTCGAGCATCGCGCGCTTGGGGTCCACGCCCTTCATCAGCGACGGGTTCTCCTCGCCGACGACGGAGATCAGCGTGGCGTCGGCCGCGATCAGGTCCTTCATGCGCGTGAGGTGCCAGCGCGGCGACCAGGACAGCGTGCCGGCGTCGCGCACGCCGGTGATGCGCGCCCGACGGATGACGGGGTCGACGTACAGCACGTCGACGTAGCGCGCGCCCGCGGCGTAGGCCGCGTCGACGAGCGCATGCATGTACGGGCGCGAGCCGGTCTCGCCGTGGATGGCGACCGTGTCGCCCTTCTTGATGTGCAGGCAGGTGTCGATGACGGCGTCGGCGTAGCGGCCGAGCTCGGCGGGGGTCATGGCGGTCATAGGCGGCACGTTACAGGCTGGCGGGGTCGCCGCTCTGGCCGCTCCAGTACCATTGACGCCAGTCGACCACGGAGTCCAGGTGACGAAGGAAGAGAAGATCGAAGTCGAGGGCGAGGTGACGGAGTCGCTTCCGAACACCATGTTCCGCGTCATGCTCGATAACGGGCATGAGGTGCTCGGCCACATCTCCGGCC
>JBPCSR010000150.1:0-7370 GCA_051006935.1 Gaiellales bacterium | reverse complement strand
GTCGAGCCCGCTCGCGGCGAGCCATGCCTCGCGACGCGCGTCCTCCACCCCCGTCAGGAGCAGTCCGAGGCCGAGGGCGGCGCGAACGGCCTCACGCGCCGCGTCCTCGACGAGCGCCCACGCGGCGTCGATCGCGGCCGGGTCCGCGCGCAGGCCCGGCTCGATCGCGTCGAGCGCGCCCCAGTCGGCGAGCAGCGCGATCACCGGCGCGGGCCGCCGCTCCTCGAACGCCAGGCGCAGCGCGTCGACCATGCGCGTCTGCCCGGTCAGCGCGACGTAGCCGCCGTGGGCCGCCGCGCGCGCGGCGTGCTCGAGCGTGGCGTCGGGCCGGGCGCCGAGGCGCTCGGCGTACCGCGCCGCGCGCACGAGGCGCGTGGCGTCCTCCTCGAACGCGTCGGGGCGCAACAGGCGGAGCGTGCCGGCGACGAGGTCGTCGTCCCCGCCGAAGGGGTCGAGCAGCGCGCCGGCGTCGGGGCCGGCGACGACCGCCGCGATCGCGTTGACCGTGAAGTCGCGGCGACGCAGGTCGTCCTCGAGCACCGCCGGGGCGACGTCGGGCAGCGCGCCCGGCTCCGAATACGTCTCCGTGCGCGCCGTGACGACGTCGACGGGCGGACGCGAGCGCACCGTCGCGGTGCCGAAGGCGGGATACGCCCGCACCTCGGACGAGGTGAGCGCGGCGAGGCGCTCGGCGAAGGCGATGCCGTCGCCCTCCACCACGACGTCGACCTCGTGCGGCTCCTCGCCGCGCAGGAGGTCGCGCACGACGCCGCCGACCAGCGCGACGCGCTGTCCGGGCTCGGCCGCCTCGACGATCAGCGGCACGGCCTCGCGCACACGCGGAGAGCCGGCGAGGAGGGCGCGCGCGTCGGAACCGCCTGCGCGCGCGCCCATCCCGCTAGACCTCCGCGACGACTTCGATCTCGACGCGCGCGCCGGCCGGCAGCGCCGCGACCTGGAACGTCGAGCGCGCCGGAAACGGCTCGCCCATGCGCTCCGCGTAGACGGCGTTCATGTCGCCGAACTCGGCGAGATCGATCATGTAGACCTGCGCGCGGACGACCTTCGACAGGTCGGAGCCGGCGGCCTCGAGGATCGCGGCGACGTTGTCGAAGCACTTGTGGGTCTGCTCCGTGACGCCGCCCTCGACGAGCGCGCCCGTCTCGGCGTCGAGCGGGATCTGACCGGCCAGGAAGACGAGACCGCCCGTCTTGACGGCCTGGTTGTACGGCGCGCCGCCCAGCGGTGCGGGCGCGTTGTCGGTGCGGATGATCTCCTTGGCCACGGTTGCTCCTTGTCGCATGCGTGTGCCCGCGGATGCTACCGGCCGGCGCGAGGCCGAGCGCCGGGATCAGCCGCGGATGCGCTCGATGCGCGCGCCGAGGCCGCGCAGGCGCTCGTCGATGCGCTCATAGCCGCGGTCGATCTGGCCGACGTTGCCGATCGTCGTCGTGCCCTCGGCGGCGAGCGCCGCGATCAGCATCGCCATGCCGGCGCGGATGTCCGGGCTGTCGACGCGCTCGCCGACGAGCTGGGCAGGGCCCGTCACGATCGCCCGGTGCGGATCGCAGAGCACGATGCGCGCGCCCATCGAGACCAGCTTGTCGGTGAAGACGAGGCGGTTCTCGAACATCTTCTCGTAGATCAGGATCGTGCCCTTCGCCTGCGTGGCGACGGCGACGGCGATCGACGTGAGGTCGGCGGGGAACTGCGGCCACGGGCCGTCCTCGAGCTTCGGCACCTGGCCGCCGAAGTCGTCGCGAATCGTCAGGTCCTGGTCGTCGGGCACCGTCAGCGTGCGGCCCTCGAGCTCGATGCGCACGCCGAGGCGCTCGAAGCCGTGCACCACCGGGTACAGGTCCTCGGGCTCGACGTCCTCGATCACGAGCTCGCCGCGCGTGACGGCGGCGAGGCCGATGAACGACGCGACCTCGATGTGGTCGGGGCCGACGGTGTGACGGGCGCCGCCGAGGCTCGCGCGACCGTGGATGCAGAGCACGTTCGAGCCGATGCCGTCGATCTCGGCCCCCATCGCGACGAGGAAGCGGCAGAGATCCTGCACGTGGGGCTCGCAGGCGGCGTTGATCAGCGTCGTGTCGCCCTTGGCCAGCACCGCCGCCATCACGGCGTTCTCGGTCGCCGTCACCGACGGCTCGTCCATGAAGAAGCGCGTGCCGGTGAGGCCCGCGGGCGCGCGCAGCGTGAAGTCGCGCTCCACCTCGACCTCCGCGCCCAGCGCGGCGAACGCGTGCAGATGCGTGTCGATGCGACGGCGACCGATCACGTCGCCGCCGGGCGGCGGGACGAGCACCTCGCCGCAGCGCGCGAGCAGCGGGCCGGCGAGCAGGATCGAGGCGCGGATGCGCACGCTCAGCGCGCGGTCGATCGCCGGGGTGATCGGCCCGGTGGCCTTGATGCGCAGCGTATTGCGCTCCAGCCACTCGACCTCGGCGCCGGTGGACGCGACGAGCTCGGCCATCACCTCGACGTCGCGGATGCGCGGGACGTTGTCGATCACGCACTCCTGCTCGGTCAGCAGGCACGCGGCGATGATCGGCAGCGCGCCGTTCTTGTTGCCGCCGACCTGCACGCGGCCGTGGAGCGGCGTGCCGCCCTCGATCACGAGGAGATCGCCGAGCGTGCTGCGGGGAGCCGTCGCCGTCACAGGCGCATGGTACCGGGCAGCCCGCTCGGGGAGCGGAACTGGATACGCTTGCACCCGTGAGCGACGATCTCATCCGCGATCGCGACGCCGCCTGGGGCATCGTCTGCGAGTTCATCCAGTCCGAGGCCCTGCGCCGCCACGCGCTCGCGGTCGAGGCCTCGGTGCGCGCGTACGCGCGGGCCGGCGGCGAGGATGAGGCGGCCTGGGGCAACGTCGCGCTGCTGCACGACTTCGACTGGGAGATCCACCCCACGCTCGAGCAGCATCCGCAGGCGGGCGAGGCGATCCTCGCAGAGCGCGGATACCCCGACTGGTTCCGCCGCGCGATCCTCGCCCACGCCCAGCACACCGGCGTGGCGCCGGAGACGCCGCTCGAGCGGACGCTGTTCGCCTGCGACGAGCTGAGCGGCTTCGTCCACGCCTGCGGCCTCGTCCGGCCGACGGGCCTCGAGGGCCTCGAGCCGAAGAGCGTGCGCAAGAAGCTGAAGACGCCCGCGTTCGCGGCGGGCGTGAGCCGCGAGGACGTCTACGCGGGCGCGGAGCTGCTCGGCCTCGAGCTCGACGACCACATCCGCAACGTCGTCGCCGCGCTGCAGCCGATCAGCGCCGAGCTCGGCCTGCCCGCCTAGCGCGAGCACAACCGCGGACCTGCACGTTTCGTGCAGTTTTGGACCCGGGTCCAGAACTGCACGTTTCATGCAATTTTGGACCCGGGTCCAGAACTGCACGATTCGTGCAGCGGCGCTACAGGGCGGCGAGCGCGGTGACGAGGCGGTCGACGTCGGACGGGTCGTTCCAGCAGCCGACCGAGACGCGCGTGAGCGCGGTGCCCGGCAGGAAGCGCGCGATGATGCCCTGGTCCTCGAGCCGGCGCACCACGACCGGCGCGTCCATGCTCTCCACCTCGAACGCGACGAACGGCGACGGCGCGTCGACGTCGGACGCGATCGCGCGCGGCACCTCGGCCAGCCGCTCGCGTAGGTGGCCCGCGAGCTCCATCGCGGCGGCGTGGGTGGCCGCGTAGCCGCCGACCGACTCACGCCACTCGATCGCGGCGGTCAGGCCGACGAGTGCCGTGTGCGTCACGGTGCCGGGCTCGAAGCGGCGCGCGCTGCCCCACATGCGCGGACCCTCGGGCGTCTTCTCCATCGTCGGGTAGCCCGGGAAGGCCGGCGCGATGCGATCGAGCGAACCCGGGTTCACCCACAGGCCGCCGGTCCCGGACGGGCCGCAGAGCCACTTCTGGCCGCTGATCGTGTAGAAGTCGCAGCCCAGTGCGTGCACGTCGACCGGGATGCAGCCGGGGCCCTGCGCGGCGTCGACGAGGAAGACGGCGCCGTGCGCCCGCACCGTCTCGGCCATGCGCGCGACGGGCATCACGCGCCCGGTCGTCCACACCACGTGCGAGAGCGCGACGAGCCGCGTGCGCGGCGTGAGGGCGTCGGCGATCACCTGGGCCGGGTCGTCGGCGTACGTGATCGGCGCGATGATCACCTCGATGCCGCGACGCTCGCCCATCACCTGCAGCGGCACCGTCAGCCCCGGGTGCTCGAAGTCGCCGATCACGACCTGGTCGCCGGGCTGCCAGTCGATGCCGCCGACCACGAGGTTGAGGCCGTCGCTCGTGCAGTGGCCGAGCGCGATCTCGTCGGCCGGCGCGCCGACCACGCGGCCGAGCGCGGCACGCGCGCCCGCCTCGATCGCCGACTGCTCGGCGTAGCGGTCGTCGCCGATCCGCCCGTGCTCCCAGACGCGCTCGACGTGACCGGCCATCGCCTCGCGCACGGCGAGCGGAAACGGCCCGAAGGTGCCGGTGTTGAAGTACACCGCGTTCGTCACGGACGGCATCTGGGCGCGGATCACAGCGGTATCGACCATGCCGGCAGCATATGCCTTCCCGCCGTTAGCATCCGATGCATGTTCCGCCGCAAGCGCTTCGGCGATCTGGTCGCCATGCAGCTCGATGTGTTCGCGATCGACCACGCGCACCGCCTCGAGGCGCTCAGCCGGACGCTCGAGGAGTACCGGCGCTCCGACCGCGACGACGCCGAGGAGCGCTACGGCGACTACGCGGACGAGATCGACTGGGCGGCCGAGGAGCTCGCCGAGATGCGCGACGCCTACGCGATGACGCTCGATCCCGAGCTCGTCGACCAGTACGAGCGCGAGTTCTCGCAGGCCGTGCGCAAGCGCCACCCGGCGATCGCGGTGATCCTGGACACCCTCTAGTGATCGATCACGCCACGATCGAGGAGTGGATCCGGCAGTGGGGCTACCTCGCGGTGTTCCTCCCGCTGGTGCTCGAGACGGCGGGCATCCCCTTCCCCGGCGAGACGATCCTGCTGCTCGCGGCCGCCGCGTCGACGCGCGGCGTCCTCGACCCGTGGCGCGTCGCCCTCGTCGCCTCGGTCGCCGTGATCGTCGGCGACAACATCGGCTTCTGCGTCGGGCGCTACGGCGGGCGGCGCCTGGTCGACCGCCTCAGCCACATCGGGCACGTGGAGGCCGGCGTGGCGTGGGGCGAGCGCTTCTTCGAGCTCCACGGCGGCAAGGCCGTGCTGCTCGCGCGCTGGACGGCGGGCCTGCGCATCTTCGGCGCGTGGATCGCCGGCATGAGCGGCATGTCCTGGCCGCGCTTCCTGGTCTGGAACGCGATCGGCGGGGTCTCGTGGGCGTGCGCGATCACGGCCGCGGGCTACCTCTTCGGACGCTCCGTCGGGCGCGTCGAGTCGATCCTCGGCACGGCCGGCGCCGTCGCCTTCGCGATCGTCGCGATCATCGCGATCGGCCTTCTGCTGCGCCGCCTGCACCACCGGCAGCGCGAGCGCGCCGACCGCCTGCTGGCCGCGAAGTTCCCCGACGCCCGCGAGGACTAGCCCAGCGTCACGACGACGCGGCCGGGCGCGGCGTCGGTCACGCGCGGCGCCGTCGAGAGCACGTCGACCTGCGCGCAGCGCATCACGTCGGGCTCGAGGCCCGTGCCGTCGAGGTCGCGCGCGCTCTGGCTGTCCTCGAGCGCCGCGAGCGCGAGCGGGTAGGCGGTGGCGATCGCGATGGCCGTGCGCGCGCCGTCGGTCGGGAAGGCGTCGGGCAGCGCGTGCAGGACACGCTGCAGCAGCACGCCCGCGACGTACGCGTCGTCGAGCGCGACCTCGCCGCGCACGCCGGCGCAGCGCACGGCGATCGTCCCGTCGACGGGGACGGCGGCCAGCGCGGCGTCGACGAGCGCCTGCGCGTTGACCAGCGCGCCCACGAGCACGGTCGTCGACTCGGCGACGGACTGGAGGATCGCGCGCGTGCCGTTGGTCGTCGTCAGCACCAGGCGGTCGCCCTTGCGGTCGGCGTACTCGGCGGGCGAGTTGCCGAGGTCGAAACCCTCGATCAGCACGCCGTGCCGCTCGCCGCCGAGCAGGACGCCGTCGGCACGCTCGGCGTGCGCGTCCTCGATCTCCCCCACGCACGTGACCGACGCGTAGCCGGTGTCGAGCGCCTGCGAGATCGTCGTGGTGGCGCGGATGCAGTCGACGACGATCGCGACGTCGGCCGGCGCGGGATCGCGCGGCCCCAGCGCCACGTGCAGGGTGTGCGCCACGCTCAGCGGTCCTTGAAGCTCGACTCGAGCGCGGCCTGGGCCGCGGCGAGCCGCGCGATCGGCACGCGGAACGGCGAGCACGAGACGTAGTCGACGCCGACGTCGTGGAAGAAGCCGACGCTGGCCGGATCGCCGCCGTGCTCGCCGCAGACGCCGAGCTTGATGCCGGGCTTGGCGCGGCGGCCGCCCTCGCAGCCCATCCGCACGACCGCGCCGACGCCGTCGACGTCGATCGTCGAGAAGGGGTTGGCATCGATCACGCCGTCCTCGAGGTACTGCTGGAGGAACTTGCCCTCGGCGTCGTCGCGCGAGAGGCCGAGCACCGTCTGCGTGAGGTCGTTCGTGCCGAACGAGAAGAAGTCGCCGTATTCGGCGATCTGGTCGGCCACGACGGCTGCGCGCGGCAGCTCGATCATCGTCCCGATCTCCACCGGGAAGTCGACGCCGTGCGCCTCGTTCTCCTCGCGCACGACCTCCTCGACGAGCTCGCGCATGCGGCTGAGCTCCTCGGCGAATCCGACCAGCGGGATCATGATCTCAGGGTGGGGATCACCGCCGGCGGCCTTCAGCCGGTGCGCGGCGCGCATGATCGCGCGGGCCTGCATGCGGTAGATCTCGGGGAAGAGCAGGCCGAGCCGGCAGCCGCGGGTGCCGAGCATCGGGTTGGCCTCGGTCAGCTCCTTGACGCGCGCGAGCAGCGCCTCGGCCGCAGCCAGGTCGCCCTCGGCGCCGTGCTCGCGGATGCGCTCGACGGCGCGCGAGGCCTCGAGCAGGGACGGCAGGAACTCGTGGAGCGGCGGGTCGAGCAGGCGGATCGTGACGGGCAGCCCGTCCATCGCCTCGAGGATCCCGACGAAGTCGCCCTCCTGCATCGGCCCGATCTGGTCGAGCGCGACCTCGCGCTCGGGGTAGTCGGTGGCGAGGATCATCTCGCGCACGACCGGCAGGCGGGTCTCGCTCATGAACATGTGCTCGGTGCGGCACAGGCCGATGCCCTGCGCGCCGAAGCGGCGGGCCCGCGCGGCGTCCTCGGCGGTGTCGGCGTTGGCCCGCACCGCCATCCGGCGGATGTCGTCGGCCCAGCCGACCAGCTGCTCGAAGTCGGTGTTGATC
>JBPCSR010000149.1:0-3826 GCA_051006935.1 Gaiellales bacterium | reverse complement strand
GCCATGTACCAGGCACATCCGATCACCCGGCCGACCGCCATCGGCATCGCCTTGCGAGTCGCCGGGCATTTTGTCGCGGCGCTGGTGACGCTTGCCGCGCTGTGGGGCGGGCTCGTCGCGTTCCTGCTCGTTGCCTCGGCGCTGGCCTCGTGAGCCGCCGGCGCGAGTACGGCGGTCCCGTCTGCCCGGTCGACGAGGAGCACGGCGCGCTGCTGCGCCTTGACTTGTCGCTCTACTGCCCCAACCGCCGGCACGAGGGGCTGATCCCGTTCTTCACCGCGGAGCTCGTTCCGGTCGCGAGGTCTGGACGTGCGCGCCCTCCTGCGCCCGTCCAGATCCCGCAATCCGAGCGGGTGCGCGGGTAGGCAAGTGAAAGACCGGCGGGTCAGCCGTGGAAAGTCGGCCCGCCGGTCTACCCCAAGAGAGAGGCGGGGACATGGTAGAGGTACGTCACGGCGAGTACTGCGACGCGGACCTGCGGCATAACGGCTGCGTCTGCACGGACGACCCGAAGATCACGGTCGAGGAGTTCCTCGAGCAGGCGCGACGCGAGTACGACGAGGAGCTGCGCGCGAGGACCGAGCTTGCGGTTCGGCGGGCGTTTGCCGAATGAGGACCGCCGTCAAGCTCGCGCTGAAGCAGCGGACACCCGAGTGGCTCGAGGCGCGGCGCTCCCTCATCACCGCGACCGACATCTCCGCGATTGTCCGGGCATCCGCCTGGCGCTCTGAGGCCGACGTCGCCGCCGACAAGCTCGGCACGGGCGAGGTCGTCGACCACCTGCGGATGCGGATTGGGACCGCGCTCGAGCCGCTGATCGCGAAGGAGTACGAGGCCGTCAGCGGGCGCAAGGTCGTCCGCGCCGACGGGCTGTACCGCCACTACCGGATCCAGTGGGCGGCGGCGTCGCTCGACTACCGCTGGCGCAAGGGCGACGGCATCGTCGAGTGCAAGTGGACTGGCTCGCGGAGCCGGTTCGCCGACGGCCTGCCGCAGGACGTCGAGGCCCAGGTCCAGTGGCAGCTCGGCGTGACCGGCGCGAGCCGTGCCGACGTCGCAGTCCTGGTCGCGGGCGACGAACTGCGGATCTTCGAGGTCGAGCCGGATCGCCAGATGTTCGCGGAGATGGTCGTCGCCGCCGAAGACTTCCGCCGGAAGCTCGCGGCGGGCGGGCCGTTCAGCCGGGAGACCGCCGACACGAACGGCTCTCGGACGCCCGACGACGGATCCGTCATGCCGGCCGACGACGACCTCGGCGCGACCGTCGTGAACCTCCTCGAGCTGAAGGGCGACCTCGCTCGGATGGAGAGCCGGCGCGACGAGCTCGAGGCCGAGATCAAGACGCGGATGGGCGACGCCGCGGCACTGGTCGGCCCCGGCTTCCGCGTGACGTGGAAGTCGAGCGAGCGCTCGACGACCGACTGGGCCTCGATCGCCACCCAAGCCATGGCGGCCATGTCCGAGGCCGACCGCACGGCGCTGATCGCCGCCAAAACGGCACGGACGACCTACCGGGTCTTCCGGGCCATGCCGACAGAGGAGGGACGCTGAGAGATGAGCGCATCGGTCACCGACATCACGACCGTCGAAGCGGACGCGAAGCGCAAGCTTGCGCTCCTGAAGGCCGTCGGGCTCGACAAGGCGGCGCCCGAGTCCCGCGAGCTCGCGGTCTCGATTGCCAACCGCTACGAGCTCGACCTGCTCCTCAAGCACCTGGTCCTCGTCGAGGGCCGGCCGTACGTCACCCGTGACGGGCTGCTCCACGTCGCGCACCGCTCGGGCCAGCTTGACGGGATCGAGGTCTCCGAGCCCGTCCTCGACGGCGAGTACTGGCGAGCGACCTGCAGCGTCTACCGGCGCGATATGTCGAGGCCCTTCACCTACCACGGGCGATACCCCGCGAAGGGCGGCAACGCGAAGTACGCCCCCGAGATGGCGGTCAAGGTTGCCGAGGTCCAGGCGCTCCGGCGGGCGTTCGACGTGTCGGCGCCCGTGATCGAGGAACGCTGGGAGCAGGAGGTCCCGCCGGCGCCCGCGCCCAGGGCATCGCTTGCCGATCGGGTCGCGGAGCGCGCGCGCGTCGTCGCCCTGCCCCCGGTCTCGCCGGCGGATCCGCTGGCCGACGGGACGATCGACTGGTCGACGACCCGGCTCGCGCCCGAAGGCGGTGAGTCGTGAGCGTCTGCGAGATCACGATCGTCGGCAACGTCGGGCGCGACCCAGAGGTCCGCTACTCCCCCGGCGGCAAGGGCATGACGACGTTGTCGGTCGCCGTCAGCCAGGGCACGAAGCAGCCCGACGGGACGTGGACGAACGAGACCGACTGGTTCCGGGTTGTCGTCTTCGGCGAGCAGGGCGAGCGCCTGGCCGAGACCGTCCGCAAGGGCAATCGCGTCCTCGTCATCGGGCGGTTCCGCAGCCGCGGCTGGACCGACAAGACCGGCGCCGCGAAGACCTCGCTCGAGGTGACCGCGGGCAAGGTCGTGCCGCTTGATCGCAACGACAAGCCGGCGGGCGGGCAGCCCGCGAGCGCGGAGGGCGATGACCTCTCGTCGCTCACCTGGTGAGGCGGATCGAGCGGTGCGCGTGCGGCGGCTTCATCGCCGTCGCGTCGCTCTCGCCCGATTTGATCTTCGCCGCCGTGTATCAGCACAACCGCTCCGACCTGCACATGGCCTGGCGCATGGGAGGGATCGCATGACGAAGCACGACCGATCGCGTGGCGCACGCGCGATGGCCTTCATCTCGGAGTACCGATCGGCGCACCCGTACGGACCCTCGTTTCGCGAGGTGATGCGCGGGATCGGCATCGCGAGCACGGGCGCTTGCTACCACGTCCTCTCGTCACTGCGCGACGAGCAGCTGATCGAGTGGGACGAGGGCATCGGCCGGTCGATCCGGCTGACGGAGGCCGGCCACCAGACGGTCCAGTGGGGTGTCGCATGAAGCCCTCGACGAAGCAGGCGCTCGCGCTGCTGCGCGCACGCCCCGACGGTGTCACGTCGCTCGACGCGCTCTACGCCGGCTGCGGCTCGCGGATGGCGTCACGGGTGGCCGAGCTGAAGGAGGCGGGCTTCGACATCAGCACCGAGCTCGTCTCCACCGACAAGGGCGCGCGGGTCGCCCGCTACCGGCTCCGGGAGCAGCCGACCCAGCTCGCGCTCGGGATTGCGTCGTGAGGATCCGTCAGATCAAGCCGGCTTTCTGGTCCGACCCGCGGATGGCCGAGCTCTCGGAGGCGACGCGCCTCTTCTACATCGGGCTCTGGATGATCGCCGACGACGCCGGCTGGCTGCGCGTCGACATCGCCGAGATCGCCCGCGACCTGTACGGCTACGAGGATCGCGCACCTCGCGAGGCGAAGGTCCGGGTGATGCTCGACGAGCTGATCGGCCACCGGCGCGCCGTCGTCCACGACTGCGGCCACGCGACCATCCCGACGATGACCGACCACCAGCGGATGTCGTCTTCGACGCGTCCGGTGAAGACCTCCTGGACCGAGCACCAGCGCGATTGCGTGTCCGCGGATGTCCGCGGACGTCCGCCGATGTCCGCGGAAGTCCCCGAATGTCCGCCCCGGAACGGTAATAGGAACGTAACTGTTCGTGGAACGGACCGTAGAGGAACGGACCGTAAAGGAACAGGTAGCGCGGGCGCGCGCGCGGTGGACCAGCGCGCCCCGCTGACGGAGTTCAGCGTCGCGATGGCGGCGGCCGGCTACCAGGGCTCCGAGTCGTGAGCGCCACGGGGACGTGCCTGGTCTGCGGCGACGTGGCATCCGTCCGGATCCAGCTCACCCACTGGCGCGACCCGATCGGCACGCGCC
>JBPCSR010000148.1:0-5638 GCA_051006935.1 Gaiellales bacterium | reverse complement strand
TTCGACCAGATCAGCGGGATCCGGATCGTCTCCTCGTAGAAGTTGAAGTTCTTCTGGCGCACGCCGCCGTGGGTGAGGCCCATCTCGCCGTGGTCGGAGGTGCGGATGATCAGCGTGTTCCCGAACAGCCCCTGCTGCTTGAGGGCGGCCATCACGTTGACGAGGTACTCGTCGGAGGCCTTCATCAGGTTGCCGTAGAAGTTCATGTAGTTGCGCTTCATCTCCGGCGTCGTCAGCGGGCCCATCAGGTTGGCCAGCTTCTGGAAGACGCGCTGCGCGGTCGGCTTCGTCGAGAGGTCCTCGTCGACCGTGGCCGGGATGCCGATGTCGCCCTCGAGCCAGATGTCGCTGAAGCCCGCCTTCTTGTAGTTCTTCGGGTAGGCCAGCACGTCGTGCGGGTTGACGAGCGAGATGATCAGGAAGAACGGCTGCTGCTGGGCGGCGGCCGAGTTGATGAACTGCAGGACGCCCTCGTTGCCGTCCTGGTAGTTCTCCGTCTGCGCGCCCATGTAGCGCGCGTCGTTCTGCGCGGAGCCGGCGCCCATCTCGGGCAGGCTCTGGTTCGCGCCCGCGTCGTCCGGGTTCCAGCGCTGGAACCCGAAGGCGCCGAGGTCGCCCGGCGTCCACGTCGAGCCGGCTGGCTTGCTGCAGTGCCACTTGCCCTTGTAGACCACGTGGTAGCCCGCGGCCGACATCACGGTGGCGATGTTGGCGAGGCTCGTCGAGAGCGGCACCTGGTCGGGGTACTGCGCGACCGGCATGTTCTCCTCGAGCGTGTACTTCACGCCGTGCTGGGCGGGCAGGTAGCCCGTCATCAGCGTGGAGCGCGCGGGGGAGCACATGCACGCGTTGGTGAACGCGTTGTTGAAGGTGAGCCCGTGGCGCTGGAGCTCGGTGAAGCCCGGCAGGTTCTGCTGCGCCCAGCCGATCGGGAAGTGCTGGATCGCGCGCTCCTGATCGGTGATGAACATCACCACGTTCATGCCCTTCACGTCGCGCGCGGCGCGCTTCGACGTGGCGTCCGCGGTCTGGGCGCCGGCGAGGCCGGGCGCGGCCAGCGCGCCGAGGCCGAGCGCGCCCGCGGCGGCGGCGGCTTTGGACAGGAACGAGCGGCGGTCGACCGAGCCGGTCGGGCCGTCGGTCTCTTCGGGCGTGGAGGTCATGCGCGGCACCTTACCGACCCGACGCCCCAGCGACCGCGCCGTCGTCCGCGCGGTGGGCCGGGTCACGCCTAGAAGAGCTGGTTCTCGCCGCCGAAGATGTTGGAGACCGAGCCCTCGCGGAAGACCTCCTCGATCGTCTGCGCGAGGATCGCGTCGACGGGGAGGACGCGGATGCGGCTCTCGCCGGCGCGCTGGTCGATCGGCACGGTGTCGCACACGACGACCTCGTGCAGGACCGAGTCGCGAATGCGGTCGAGCGCCGGATCGGACAGGATCGCGTGGGTGGCGCAGGCGTAGACCTCCGTCGCGCCGGCGTCGGCGACGGCCTGCGCGCCCGCGCAGAGCGTGCCGGCCGTGTCGATGATGTCGTCGGAGATGATCGCCTTCTTGCCCTCGACCTCGCCGATGATCGCGGCGACGCGCGCCTTGCCGTGCTCCGGTCGGAGCTTCGCGATGATCGCGACCTCCGCGTCGAGCATCTCGGCGAAGCGGGTGGCGAGCTTCGCGCGGCCGGCGTCGGCCGAGACGACGACGGTGCCGTCGCCGGAGAGGCCGATGTCGCGGAAGTACTGCGCGAACATCGGCAGCGCCGTCATGTGGTCGACGGGGCCGTCGAAGAAGCCCTGCACCTGGCCCGCGTGGAGGTCCATCGTGAGGACGCGGTCGATGCCGGAGGCGCGCAGCAGCGTGGCGACGAGGCGCGCCGTGATCGGCTCGCGCGGCGCGGACTTCTTGTCCTGGCGCGCGTAGGGGTACCACGGGATGACGGCGGTGACGCGCTTGGCCGAGCCGAGCATGGCCGCGTCGGCCATGATCATCAGCTCCATCAGGTTGCGGTTGACCGGGTTCACGCAGCTCTGGACGAGGAACACGTCGGCGCCGCGCACGGATTCCTCGAAGCGCGCGTAGATCTCGCCGTTGGCGAAGGACTTGAGCGTCGTCTGGCCGAGCGTGACGCCGAGCCGCTCCGTGATGCGCTCAGCGAGGTCGACGTTCGAGCGGCCCGAGAACACCATCAGGCGCTTCGACGACGGGCGCTCGAACGAGGAGACCGGCGCGCCGAGCTCGGCGGGGATGTCGAACAGCTTGGAATCAGACATCGCGCTTCCTCTTCGCGTAGTGCTCTTTGGTGACCTGGCGCGCCCGGGCGATCGCGAGCGCCTCGGCCGGGACGTCCTCCGTGATGATGGACCCAGCACCGGTCGTCGCGTCGTCGCCGATCGCGACGGGCGCCACGAACACGCAGTCGGAGCCCGTGCGGACGCGGTCGCCGATCGTCGTGCGGTGCTTCCGCTCGCCGTCGTAGTTGGCGGTGATGTTGCCCGCGCCGATGTTGGCGTCCTCGCCGATCGTCGCGTCGCCGACGTACGAGAGGTGGGGGATCTTGCTGCGCGCGCCGACCTCGGCGTTCTTCGTCTCGGCGAAGGCGCCGACGCGCGCGCCGGCGTGCAGGTGCGAGCCGGGGCGCAGATGCGCGAACGGCCCGGCCTGCGCGCCGTGCTCGAGCGTGGCGTCGTCGAGCACGCTGTGCGGTCCGGCCTCGGCGCCGGCGGCGAGCCGGGTGCGTCCGCGCAGGATGGTGTGCGGGTGCACCACGCAGTCGGGCTCGAGCACGACCTCGGCGTCGATGTACGTCGTGGCCGGGTCGACGATGCCCGCGCCGGCCAGCAGGTGCTCCTCGATGATGCGGTCGCGGAGGAGGCGCGCCGCCTCGGCGAGCTCGACGCGGGTGTTGACGCCGAGCAGGAGGGAGGCGTCGTCGACGAGCGAGGCGGCGACCGCGCCGCCCGCCCCGGCGATCGCCGGGATCACGTCGGGGAGGTAGTACTCGCCCTGCGCGTTGTCGTTCGCGAGCCCGGCCAGCGCGGGGCGCAGCGCGTCGGCGTCGATCACGTACAGGCCGGCGTTGACCTCGTCGACCGCGAGCTCGTCGGCCGTGGCGTCCTTGGCCTCGACGATGCGGATGCCGGCGTCGGTGCGGATCACCCGCCCGTACGCCCCTGGCGGGTCGGCGCGGAAGGTGGCGGCGGTCGCGGTGGCGTCGGCCGCGCGGTGGTCGTCGACGAGGCTGCGCAGCAGCGCCCCGGTCAGGAGCGGCGTATCGCCGGAGACGATCAGCACGTCGCCGGCGAAGCCGACGAGCTCGGGCATCGCGCAGCGCACGGCGTCGCCCGTGCCGAGCTGGGCGTGCTGGACGACCGTGCGGGCGTCGTCGGCGACGGCGGCCACCGGGTCGGCGGCGTCCGGCGGGACGACCACGACGACGTGCTCCGCGCCGGCTTCGCGCACGGCGGCGATCACCCAGCTGAGCAGCGGCCGCCCCCAGATCGGATGCAGCACCTTCGGCAGCGCGGAGCGCATGCGGGTGCCCTTGCCGCCGGCCATGACGATGCAGGCGAGCGGGCGATCGGCGTTGCGGGGAGCGGTCGGCATCCGGCACGGTCAACACTAGTCCGTGCCCCGGAGGGACGGGCTAGACGCCGGCGATGGCGGCGCGGAGGTCGTCGGCCGACAGGTACGTGAGGCCGAGCGTCGCGTCGTGGCGGTAGCGGATGACGCCCTCGCCGTCGATCACGAATGTGCTGCGCTTGGTGCCGAGCAGCGCCTGCTTGGCGCCGTAGAGCGCGGCAACCGCGCGGTCCGGGTCGGCCAGCAGCGGCACCTTCAGCCCGCGCTTGCCGGCGAACCGCTCCTTGGAGGCGAGGTCCTTGCCGGAGATGCCGACGATCACCGCGTCGAGCCCCGACAGCTCGGACCAGTGGTCGGTGTACTCGCACAGCTGCTTCGTGCAGACCTTCGTGTCGTCGCCGGGGTAGAAGACGAGGACGACCGTGCGGCCGCGCTGGTCCGCGAGGCGGAACGGGCCGTCCGTGCCCTGCAGGGTGAAGTCGGGAGCGGCGTCGCCGACGGTGGGGTGGGACATGGGGAACCTCCGGAGGGTGCGCCTGTCCCTTCGCGGTCCGCGCGGAGGCGGCCGTGCGGGGAGCGGCGCCCGCCCCGTGCTACAACCCGCGCATGCACTCGCCGATCGAGACCATCATCGTCAACGCCGCCGTCCGCACGATGGACCCGGCCCGTCCCTTCGCCGAGGCGGTCGCCGTCGGCCACGGCGCGATCCTCGCCGTCGGCTCGAACGCCGAGATCCGCGAGCTCGGCGGCGGCGCGGAGTGCATCGACCTGCAGGGCGCGTCGCTCGTGCCCGGGATCACCGATTCGCACGTGCATCCGCTGATGGGCGCGCTCAACGCCGTCGGCGCGGACCTGCTCGACGCGGGCACCTGGGACGAGGTGCTGGCCGGCATCCGCGCGGAGGCGGACGGCAAGGGCCCCGACGAGTGGGTCGTCGGCTGGGGCCTGCTCTACGACGCCTTCGAGGGCCGCCCGATCCACTACGACCAGATCGAGGAGGCGGCGGGCGGTCGTCCGACGTACCTCAAGTTCATGGACTTCCACACGGTGCTCGCCTCGCGGCGCGCGCTCGAGCTGGCGGGCATCCACGGCCCGATCGCCTTCTCGGAGAACGCCGAGGTCGTCTGCGACGACGCGGGCCGTCCGACCGGCGAGCTGCGCGAGTGGGCGGCGATCGCGATCGTCGACGCGGCGATGCCGCAGCTCACGGCCGAGCAGCGGCTGGACCAGTACCACCGCCAGATGCGCGAGTTCGCGAAGGTCGGCATCACCGGCATCCACGGGATGGACGGGACGCTCGAGACGCTCGACATCCTGCGCGAGCTCGAGGCCTCGGGGCGCCTGATCACGCGCCTGACGATGCCGTTCTGGTTCATGCCCGACATGCCGGAGGAGGAGTGGCGGGAGTACCTGCCGCACCGCGACGCGCACGGCCGGCGCTGGCGCGGCGGCGTCGCGAAGTTCTTCATCGACGGCGTCATCGACACCGGCACGGCCTGGCTCTACGCGCCCGACGCGGAGGGCGACGGCCTCGAGCCGTTCTGGCCCGATCCGGCCAAGTACCGCCGCGCGGTGAAGCTGTTCGCGCAGAACGGCTTCCAGTGCTCGACGCACGCGTGCGGCGACCGCGGCGTGCGCGAGGCGCTCGACGCGTACCGCGAGGCCGGCGCCTGGGAGGGCATCCGGCACCGCATCGAGCACATCGAGACGCTCCAGGACTTCGACCTGCCGCGCTTCGCGGCGGAGGGCGTCGTCGCCTCGATGCAGACGCAGCACATGATGTGGCTCGACCCGGGCCGCCAGTGCAACTGGACGACGCGCATGGGGAAGGAGCGCTGCGACCGCGCCTTCCCGACGCGTCGTCTGTGGGAGTCCGGCGCCGTCGTCGCGCTCGGCTCCGACTGGCCCGTCGCGCGCTTCGACCCGCGCATCGGCATGGCGTCGGCGCAGCTGCGCCACGCGCCGGGCAACGGCCGCGAGCCGTTCGACGACGAGGCGCTGACCGGCCTCCAGGCGCTCGCGGGCTACACCGTCAACGCCGCGTACACGATCTCGGAGGAGCGCCG
>JBPCSR010000147.1:0-7343 GCA_051006935.1 Gaiellales bacterium | reverse complement strand
GTCCCGTCCCGTCCGGATCAGATCAAGATCTCTCCGGGTGGGCTGATCCTCGTACCAGGCTGGCCGAACCGCCGGCCGGCCCGCGCCCGGCTCGGGTGCCGGATCGGTCCGAGAGCCCCGAGGCGTGCGCAGCGGCGACTGACTCGGAGCCGGTCCCGGTGCCGGACCTGCCAGCGCGCGCGCCGTCGTCGCCCGAGGCCGAGACGATCCGGGCCGAGCTTGCGCGACACCCGGCGCTGGCCGTCCCCGGCGTCGACCTGGCCGTTCTCGCCGACGTCGTGGCCGGAGGCAGGATGGGCACGGGCAAGCCGCTCGCGTGGGTGCTGGCCGCGGTCGGCGAGGCGGCGGGCAGCATCGGCGCCGACCTCGCGGCGGGGCGGCACCCAACGGCAGCCGACGTCGCACACCGGGTGCGGGCCTACGCTGCGCGAGCCCGGCGCCCGGAGCCGCTCGAGCCGGACGACGCGCCGCGCCACGCGGCCACCGGCACCGACCCCGACCCGAGCTCGGCGTGGGCCGACGACGTGCCGGAGATGCCCGCCGACGCGCTGCCACCACGCGAGGCCGCGGAGCGTCTGCGCGCGATCCTGGCCGACATGGGCGGGGCGCGCGCATGACCCGCGACGTCACCGGCCGCGTGCCGCCGCACGATCTGGACCTCGAAGCGGCCGTGCTGTCCGCGGCGATCCTCGACCCGGACGCGCGCGCCGACGTGCTGGCCGCGTGCTCGCCGGGGGACTGCTACTCGGACGCGAACGCGCGCATCCTCGGCGCTGTCGTCGAGCTGTCCGAGGCGCGCGAGCCGGTGGACCTGATCACGCTCGTTCGGCACCTGCGCGCGCGGGAGCTGTTCGAGCGCGTGGGCGGGGTGGGGTACCTGAACCAGATCGCGGACGCGACGCCGAGCCTGGCCAACGCAGGGGCGCACGCGCGCCGCGTTCGGCAGCTCGCGGTGCGGCGCCGGATCGTGGCCGAGGCGCAGCGCGTGGTGGCCGAGGGGTACGGCGAGGTGGGGGACGAGGACGCGTGGGCGACGCAGGCCGGACGCCGCATCGGGTCGCTCGCGGACGACGGGCGAGCGTGCGCGGAGGCCGTGCCGCTGCGGGCCGCGATCCGCACGGCGCTGAACGAGAAGATGGCCGCGATGGGGCGCGGCGACGCGCTGACCGGAATCGCGACCGGCTTCGAGCGCCTCGACCGACTGACGAGCGGACTGCACGACGGCGAGACGACCATCGTCGGCGCGCGGCCCGGCATGGGAAAGACGTCGTTCCTGCTCGACGTGATCCGCAGCGTGAGCGCGCTCGACGGCGGCGACACGCACGGCGTGATCATGTTCTCGCTGGAGATGCCGAAGGAGCAACTGGCCGAGCGCGTGATCTGCGCAGAGTCAGGCGTCGATCTCCTGCAATGGCGCTCGGGTCGCATTCCGATGCAGTCGTGGACGGTCGTGCACGGGTCGGCGACGAAGCTGGAGCGACGCCCGGTGTGGATCGTCGATGCCGCGTCGCAGTCGGTGCCGGACATGGAGGCGACGGCGCGCAAGATCGCGCGCCAGTGGTGCGACGGCGTCGGGTCGACGGGCAAGGCGCGGCGTGTCTCGCTCGTGGCCGTCGACTACCTGCAACTCGCGCGCGCGGTGGCGACCTCGCGCAACGCGAGCCGCGAGCAAGAGGTGGCCGAGGTGTCGCGCGGGCTCAAGCGTCTCGCCAAGGACCAGCGCGTGCCTGTGATGGCGCTCGCGCAGGTCAATCGCACGACCGAGGACGGCAAGGACAAGCGCCCCGGGCTGCGGCACTTGCGCGAGTCGGGGTCGATTGAGCAGGACGCGGACAACATCCTCCTGCTGCATCGCGGCGACTACTACGAGCGCGACGCGACGAAGCACACGGGGATCGCGGAGGTGATCGTGGCCAAGCAGCGCAACGGCCCGACCGGGCGCGCGAACCTGCGGTGGAACGCGTCGAGCGCGACGTTCCAGAACCTGGCACGGGGCGAACACGAGGAGGACGACGAATGACGCGAGACGCGAAACCGGCAACTGGAGATGAACAGCGCGAGGCGGCTTCACGCGCTCGCGCCGCGATCAACGCATGGCTGTCGCTGCCCGAGCTGTGCGTCGACCGCGCGCTCGACGTGGTCGATCACAAGGCCGCGCGGTTCGAGCTTGCCGACGGCGCAGCGGCAGCGGCGACTGCGGCCGGGCTGCTCGCGCTGCTGGAACTGGGCGACGCGATCCGGGGGCTGCGATGAGCGAGGACGTCATCGCCCGCGCCGGAGCGGAGGTGGTCTACCTGGCGCGCGAACCGACCGGCAACTTGACCGGCGCGGTGCCAGACGAGTCGCGTGCGATGCCGCCCGGATGGTCGCTCGCGCGGTACTACTCGGCCACCGTGTTGGGCCGGAGCGCGACGCGGACGCGAATGGTGCGCACGGCGCTCGCCACGCTGGTCGAAGCGATACGGTCCGGTGACGGCGTTGACGTCGCGCTGCGCATCGCCCGGTCCACGCTCGACGCGGTGCCGGCCGACGACGACGGGGGCGCGGCGTGACGCTGCTCTGCGAGTGGTGCTCGCGCGTGGTCGGCGACGACGCGCCGACGGCCCGGTGCGTGCTCCCGATCCGGTTGCACTCGGAGCCGAACGAGCGACAGCACTGGAGCGCGCGAGCGCGGCGCACCCGTGGGCAGGTCGCGGTGGCGCGCGCGAAGCTGGCCGACGCGCTCCGGCGCGTGCTGCTCCCGCACCCGGTCGGCTCGGTGGCGGTGCGGATCACGCGCGTCGCCCCGCGCCGTCTCGACGCGGACAACCTCGCGGCGAGCGCGAAGCACGTCCAGGACGGCGCCGCGCTCGCGCTCGGGATCGACGACGGCGACGCGCGGGTGCGGTGGACGTACGCGCAGCGCAGCGGCGGGCCCAGCGTGTACGCGGTCGAGATCGACTGCTGGGTGCGCGGCGAGCACCAGACGGGGAGGGCAGGCGAGGGCGGGTGACGACGGACACGGGGGCACACCACATCGCTCCGGGCTGGCACCGGGGCGGGGACTGGAGCGAGGACGGCATGACGACGACGACGAGCGGTGGCACGGTGAGCGCGGGCGGGACCGGCGCGGTGACGGCGACGGTGACTGCGCCGCGCTGGGACGGGAGCCACGAGCGGGATCTCGTGGACTACTTCGGCGGGTACTTCGCCGCGCTCGCTGGAATGCGGAGCGGGCTCGGCGGGCAACTGGAGCGCGCCCGCGACGGGCTCGGCGACGCAAGCGGCGGCGTGCCGACGGCGGACCCTGCCGAGCTCGCGAACAACGGCTTCGACATGGCGCGCCTGCGCCGCATCGAGCGCGCGCTCGCGTTCGTCGGCACCACGGCAACGTGCGTGCTTCGCGCGCGGTGGTCGCCGCCCGTTCCGGGTGAGGTCGACGGGATGCTCAAGCTCGGCTCGCTGGCCGGCGTTGCGGTGCTTCTGCGCGGGCGCGAGCGCGTGCTCGCGACGTGTCGTGGCGCGCGCGGCAAGGGAGCGGACGCGGACCAAAACCGCGGCCACGTCGAGGCGCTGAAGAGCGAGGCGGCGCGGCTCGTGGATGAGGCGCAGCGGTTGTACCTGTTCGCGCTCGTCATGGACAGGCACATCGACGACGACGACCCGGACGTGGCCAAGGTGATCGAAGAACGCAAGAACGCGTGGCGCACCATCGTGGCGACGCCTGCCCCGCGGCGTCCGCCCGAGTCGCACATGACCACCGAGCACATGGGCCACGGTCCGCCCGAGGTCACGTTCGGCGACGGGGGGGGCGCGTGAGGCGCCCCCCGAGCGTCGCTGCCATCGAGCGGTCGCTGACGATCCCCGAGGTCGCCAGGCTCGCTGGCGTGCACCGCAACACGATGGCCAAGCGGCTCACCAAGGCGAACTCCGAGTCGGGCGGGAAGCTCCTGTTCCGCGTCTCGCGGAACGGGCGCTGGTACGTGACGCGCTCGACGCTCGCCGTGGCTCTCCCGGGCCTGCTCCCGAAGCGCGGGTTGTGCGAGGACGACGTCGCAGCGAACGACGCGGCGCACCTCGCGCACCGCAAGCGGCACCGCGGCGTGGTCAGCGTGCTGACGACGCACGACACGAGGCTCGACGCAGCGGAAGCGCACGCGAACGACCTCGCCACGAAACTTTCTGCGTGTGAGACGCGCGTGGTCGAATTGGAGCGCGTTGTCGCTGACTTCCGCGCCAAGGCGCACGCTTGGTTCGGGCGCGGCAATGAACCGGTCTGAACCGGTTTGACCATCGAGAGTCGCCTATCCTAATAGGAGCCCAGAGCGGGAACGCTTGAGCGGCCCCAGGCCCACCAGCACGCGGATCGCCACTGCCGCTCACGACGCGGGACGTCACCGGACGCACCCCCACCACCGAGCACGCACCGGCCCCCGCCGCCGCTCCACGGCCGACCTCACGCCGGACCCGCCGAAGCCCACCCCTCCCAGGGCTCGGCGCGGTCCTGCACCAGCCACCCATGCCAACCACCCCGCCCCTCGCTGCCACCGCGCCCGCCACGGCTCACCCGTCGGTGCGGCGCCGCTCCGAGGCCGAGCGGCTCGCGGCACACGCCCGACGCGACCTCGACCGACACGGCGCCGCCACCGCCACCGAGCCGCCCCGCAGCGCCCGGCGTCGTCGCAGCACCAGCGCCGAGATCGCCTAGGTCTACCGCGCCGACGTGCTCGGACCCATGGGCGCCCACGTCCGCCGCGACACGGACCACGCCGCGCGCCCCACCGTCACCGTCCTGCCCAGCGTCGGCCCCTCCGACGAACAGGCCCGCCTCGCCGAGCTGGTCCGCGTCGGACACCGCGACGGCCTCGTGCCGCGCAAGCTCATGCTCCACGAGCGCGACCGCATGAGCCGCCCCTGGGAGCGCGACTGGCTGTGATGCGCGCGGGCTCGCTCAACTCGAACCACCAACCGCGTCGGGGCCGTCCCGAAGGTGGCGCCGGCACAATGCTGCTCGGCGGATGCGGCTGAGGCGAACCGCCCGCAACTCACCACGCGCGACGAACGATGCCCCGCGACACGATCAACCAACTGCGCATCGAGCGGATCGTCGGCATGATGCGACGGTTCGAGTGGGTGCGCGGGCAGACGCCTGAACTGCTCGCAGCGGAGTGGGGGCTAGCCGCCGCCACCGTACGCGGGCTCTCCGCTGAGGCGAGCAAGATCGTCTCTGCCGAGGTGATGGATCGCGACGCCGTGCGAGCCGATGTTGGCGTGGCGCTCCAGACGGCGCTGCAAGGCGCGGTGCGCGACGGCGACTGGAAGGCGGTCGCAACGCTTGGCAAGGTCTTCGGTGACGTGTCCGGCGCGAGCGCGCCCGCGAAACTTGAAGCGACGGTGATCGACGGCGCCGCAACGCCATCGGCTGCGCGGGCAGCGATGATCGAGGCGTTCGGGCGCGTGACCCCGCCCGTTCAGGACGATACCGACGCGGGCGCGGGGCAGCACGACGACGATGGAGCCAGCCCCGACGCCTGACGACGTGCGCGCGCGGTTCCGCGCGACGCTGCCACCGGCCGAGTTCGCCGCGCTCAACTCGTGGCTCTCGTGCTTCTACCCGTACCAACTCCGGTGGCTCCTCGACTGGGGCCGGTTCGCGCTGCTGCTCAAGGCCCGCCAGCTTGGCGCGTCACACACGGTTGCGGGCGACGGCGTGTTGTGGGGCGCGTTCCTCGGCGAGACGACCACGGTCATATCCGTCGGCGAGCGCGAGGCGCTGGAAGTGCTGGACAAGGCCGAGCGGCACGCGCGCGTGCTGGAGCGGCTCGGGTCCAGGTGGGCGCGCGCCACTCGCAAGGGGCAGGAACTGCGCTTCGTTGACGGCGGGCGAGTGGTTGCGCTGCCGGCGACCAGCGGAGGCCGGTCGTACTCCGGCAACGTGATCCTCGACGAGTTCGCCTACCAGCAGCGCCCCGACGACGTGTGGGACGGCGCCGCAGCGGTCGTCCTGCACGGCTACAAGCTCCGGGTGATCTCGACGCCGAACGGTGTCGGGAACCTGTTTCACAAGCTCTGGACTGACCCGAAGGCGCACGAGGGCTACTCGCGGCACCGGGTCACAATCGACGAAGCGCGCGCCGACGGCCTGCCGATCGACGACGCCGAGTGCTGGAAGATGTCGCGCGGCGACCCGCGCGTGTACGACCAGCTTTTCCGCTGCGCGTTCCTCGACAACGACGCGCAGTACATTCCCAGCGCCGAGATCACGGCGTGCTCGTCGAGCGACCTGTACGTGCACGACGGCGACTGCTACGCAGGGCTCGACATCGGGCGCACCAACGATCTGACGGTCCTGGTCGTGGTGAAGGTCGACGCAGACGGCGTGCGAGTCGTGCAGCGCGTCGAGTCTCGCAAGCGCACCAGCCAGGGCGATCTCGACGACATGGTCGAGCGAGCGTTCGCCGACTACGGGGTGCGCCGCCTGTGCGTGGACGCGACCGGCATCGGCGCGTTCCCGGCCGAGGCGATGCAACGCCGCTACGGCCGCCGCCGAGTCGAGCCAGTGGTGTTCACGCTCGCATCGAAAGAAGACCTCGCCACGGGCCTGTCGACCGCGTTCTTCGACCGCTCCGTGCGATTGCCGGCCACCGACGCGGCGCTGCGAGGAGCCGAGCCCGGCACGGCCGACATGCTGCGCGACGACCTGTGCTCGATCCGCCGCATCGTCACCAGCGCCGGGAACGTGCGCTACGACGCGCCGCACACCGACGCGGGCCACGCCGACCGAGCGTGGGCACTCGCCCTCGCGCTGCACGCGTGCCGCACGCCGCCGAACACGCGCCGCGAACCTTCCGCCGTCCACCCGGACGACGACTACCCCGACCCCGCCTGACCCAACACCGAGGCCGACACGATGCCGACCAAGATCGAGGGACAGGACGTGGCGAACCGGCTCTACGAGTCGGTCATGTCGCCGCGCGCGGCCGAGCTGCTCCAGCTCGAGCGGTACGTCGACGGCACGCAGTACGCCGGGCTGCTCGACTGGTTCGCGGACGCGCCGATCGAGATGCGCGCGCCGTGCATCGTCGACCTCGTCGTGCGGTCTGCCATCGACAGCAACGTCGACCTCCTGTTCGGCGAGGGGCGGCGCCCGGCGATGACGACGCGCCCGGACGAGGACGACACCGCGCTCGGCGTCGAGGGGCTGAGCGAGGACGAGTCGGAGCTGTACGACCAGTGGCTGCGCGCCGTGCAGCGCGAGAGCCGGTTCTGGACGGTCGCGCGCGAGGCGTTCAAGCAGTCGCAGGCGTCGCGCTCGACCGCTACGCTCTGGAGCCTTCGCGGCGGGCGCGTGACCGGGTCGGTGC
>JBPCSR010000146.1:0-4166 GCA_051006935.1 Gaiellales bacterium | reverse complement strand
GCACTCCGTGACGGGCGGCAACGGCTCGATCTACGCCGTGCGGCGCGACACGTACGCGTTCGTCGATCCGCGCTTCGGCCACGACCTCTCGTTCCCGTACCTGATGGTCAAGCACGGATGGATCGCCACCTACGCGCCCGACGCCGTCGCGTCGGAGAAGCCGACCACCGACCTCGGCGACGAGTTCAAGCGCAAGGTCCGCATGTTCGGGCACTGCTGGCTGCTCGTGTTCTACGGCCGCATGTTCTCGATCGTGCGGATGGGGCCCGTGTACTGGCTCGAGATGATCTCGCACCGGCTCCTGCGCTACGCGAGCGGGCTGCTCCACGTGGTGCTGCTGCTCGCCAGCGTGCTGCTCGCGTTCTCGACCGGCGGCATCTGGTGGCTGCTCCTGCTCGCGCAGCTCGCCGTGATCGCGATGGCCCTCGTGTCGTCCCGCACCGCCGCGCGCTTCGCGCCGTTCGCCCTCGCCCAGTACTACGTGCTCGTCACGCTCGCCACGCTGATCGCCTTCTACCACGCGCTCTTCAAGGGCATCGAGCCCGTGTGGGAGCGGCCGGAGGGCACGCGGTGAAGGCCTGGGAGCGGGTCGCCAAGCGCGCGCTCGACGTGGCCGGCGCCGGCGTGGGACTCGCGCTGTCCGCGCCCGTGATCGGCGTCGCCGCCGTGCTGATCAAGCTCGAGGACGGCGGGCCCGTGTTCTTCCGCCAGGAGCGGGTCGGCCTCGACGGCGCGTCGTTCGAGGTGCTCAAGCTGCGCACGATGGTCGTCGACGCCGAGTCGAAGGGCGCGGGCTACGCCGTCGACGCGGGCGACGCGCGCATCCTCCGGATCGGGGACCTGCTGCGCAAGACGTCGATCGACGAGCTGCCCCAGTTCTGGAACGTCGCGAGCGGCGAGATGAGCCTCGTCGGGCCGCGCCCCACCCTGCGCTACCAGGTCGAGCAGTACACGGAGCACCAGCGCCGTCGCCTCGACGTGAAGCCCGGCGTCACGGGCTGGGCGCAGATCCACGGGCGCGCCAGCCTGCCGTGGGCCGAGCGCATCGCGCTCGACGTCTGGTACGTCGACCACCAGTCGCTCAAGCTCGACCTGTCGATCATGCTGCGCACCGTGGGCACCATCTTCTCCCGCAGCGGCACCTACAAGGGCGAGTCCGGCGGCTGGCAGCCCGACCAGGGCGGCAGCGCGTGAACGTGCTGCTCACGTGCGTCGGCCTGCGCGTCGACGTCGTCACCGCGTTCCGCGAGGCCGTCGCGCGCCACGGCGGCGGGCTCGTGATCGGCACCGACTCCTCGCCGATCGCGCCCGCGCTCCCCTTCTGCGACGTGCAGGTGGCTGCGCCGCCCGCCAGCGACCCGGGCTACGCCGACCACGTGCTCGCGACGGCGCGCGCGCACGGCTGCGCGATGGTGCTGCCGTGCTCCGAGTGGGACCTCGTCCTGCTCGCCGACCTCGCGCCGCGCCTCGCCGAGATCGGCTGCCGCGCCTTCCTCCCCGACGGCGAGGCCACGCGTCGCTGCGTCGACAAGCTCGCGATGGCCGACTACCTCGCCGCGCAGGGCCTCGACACGCCGCGCACCTTCCACCTCGACCGGCTGCCCGACGACCTCCGCTTCCCCGTGCTCGTGAAGATGCGCGAGGGCCGCGGCTCCGAGGGCATCTACCGCTGCGCCGACCGGCGGGAGCTCGACTTCTTCCTCGGCTACACCCCGCTGCCGTCGATGGTGCAGGAGTGCTGCGCCGGCACCGAGTACTCGATTGACGTGCTCTGCGACCTCGACGCCCGCTGCCTCGACGCGATCCCCCGCTCGATGATCCAGTCCAAGGGCGGCGAGCAGATCAAGGGCACCACGATCGAGGACCCCGTGCTCGTCGAGGTCGGCCGCACCGTCGCCGAGGCGCTCGGGCTGCGCGGGCCCGGCACGATCCAGTGCTTCCGCGAGGGCGACCGCCACGAGGTGACCGACGTGAACCCGCGCATCGGCGGCGCGTTCCCCCTGCCGCTCGCGGCGGGCGGCGACTTCCCGTACCGGATGGTGCAGCTCGCGGCCGGCGAGGCGCTCGCACCGCGGCTCGGCGAGTACACGCGCGGCGTCACCCTCTCGCGCTTCTTCCATCAGGTGCTGTTCACCGGCGACGACGAGGCGACCCTGCCCGACCTGAAGCTCGCCGAAGGAGGACGATCGTGAGCGTGATCCGCGCCATCGGGACGTACCTGCCGGAGCGCGTCGTCGGCAACGACGAGCTGATCGAGCGCTTCGACTGGGACCGCGCGTTCCTCGAGGAGAAGCTCGGCATCCACGAGCGGCGCATCGCCGCCGAGGGCGAGGGCGCGGCCGACATGGCCGTCGCCGCCGCCGAGGACCTGTTCGCCAAGTGCCCCGCGCTCGCGCGCGAGGACGTGCAGATCCTGATCGTCGTCACCCAGAACCCCGACTACGGGCTGCCGCACACCGCCGCGCTCGTGCAGGACCGGCTCGGGCTGCCGAAGACGACGGCGTGCTTCGACGTCGGGCTCGGCTGCTCCGGTTTCGTCTACGGGCTCGCGATCGTGCGCGGGATGCTCGAGACGCTCGGACTCGACAACGCGCTGCTCGTCACCTCCGACCCGTACTCCAAGGTGATCGACCCGGCCGACCGCGGCACCTCGCCGCTGTTCGGCGACGGCGCCGCCGCCACGTGGATCGCACGCGAAGGAGCGGGCGGGCGGATCGGCGAGATCGTCTTCGGCACCGATGGCTCCGGCGCGCGCAACCTCATCGTCGAGCCCGACGCCGAGGGCACGCGCTGCCTGTCGATGGCCGGCCGCGCGATCTTCGAGTTCATGCTCACCACCGTGCCCGACGACATCGCGCGCGCCTGCGCCGCCAACGGCATCGAGCAGGACGCGATCGAGCTCTACCTGCTCCACCAGGCGAGCAACCACATGCTGTCGCAGCTCGTGCGCCGCACCGGCATCGATCCCGAGCGCGTGCCGATCCGCATCGGGCAGACCGGCAACCTGGTCTCGTCGTCGATCCCGTTCCTGATCGCCGACCTCGCCCGCGAGGGCGCGCTCGCCGGCAAGACGACGCTGCTGAGCGGCTTCGGCGTCGGCCTCTCGTGGGCCACCGGCGTCGTGCGGTTCGACGCGGACCCGATCGCCTGATGCACGTATCGTGCAGTTTTGGACCCGGGTCCAGAATTGCACGTTTCATGCAGGCCATCTGCGCGGGCGCCGTCCTATCCGGTCCGCCCCTGCGTTGGTAGGCTCGCCCGAGGCTTCCCGAGGAGGGCTTCGATGAAGGGCGTACAGCTCGAGCTGATGACGACAGCGGGGGTCATCGCGGGCGGCTACACCACCGCGATCATGCCGATGGGCGCGTGCGAGAGCCACGGCGACCACATGCCGCTCGGCACCGACGGGCTCACGTCGCACGCGCTCGCGGTCCGCATCGCCGAGCAGCTCGAGCGCACGCTGGTGCTGCCGCCGAACTTCCTCGGCATGAGCGGCCACTACCGGCACAAGCCGATGGCGATCAGCCTCAGCGCCGACACGCAGACGCGCGTGATCGCCGACGTGCTCGAATCGCTCCACCACTGGGGGGTCCACAACGTGCTGCTGCTCAACGCGCACGACGGCAACATCCCGTCGATCGAGATCGCCGGCCGCGACGCGAAGATCGCGCACCCCGAGATGAGCATCGCCACGATCGACTGGTGGGTCGTCACCAACCAGCGCATCCCCGCCGGGACGTTCGACGTGTGGGAGGGCTGGGGGCACGCCGGCGAGGCCGAGACGTCGCTCGGGCTCGCGCTCTTCCCCGACCTCATGCAGATGGAGCACGCCCGCGGCCAGGTGCCGACGACCGATGCGTCCGTGCGCGAGTTCTGGCTCTTCGAGGAGCTCACCTCCGAGGGCGCGTCCGGGGCGCCGCGGCACGCCACGACCGCGAAGGGCGAGGCGATCGTCAGCACCGTCGTCGACTACATGGTCGAGTACATGCGGCGCTTCGAGGCCCACGGCCTCTCGTACGACCCGAAGGACGAGCCGCCGGTCTAGCGGCGCGCCAGCTTGGCGCGGACGAGCGCCGAGATCGTCTCGTTGATCGGGGCCGTGAGGCCCACCGTGCGCGCGGCCGGGTCGATCGCGCCGTTGATCACGTCGATCTCGCAGGGTCGGC
>JBPCSR010000145.1:0-3651 GCA_051006935.1 Gaiellales bacterium | reverse complement strand
GCGTGCCCCAGGGGAAGAAGCGCCGCGTCGTGATCGACTCGCAGGCCGCGCGCGGTCCGCGCGAGCGCCCGCAGCGCGGCGGCGATCGCCCGAAGGAGGTGCGCGAGGAGAAGCCGGTCGTCCGGCCGACCGGCCCCGTCACCGTGCCGAGCGGCGTCACCGTCAAGGAGTACGCCGAGAAGCTCGGCGTCTCGACCGCCGAGATCATCAAGACGATGATGGGCCTCGGCGAGTTCGTCACCATCACGCAGTCGCTCACCGACGACGCGATCGAGCTGATCGCCGCAGAGTTCGAGCGCCCCGTCACCATCCAGAGCGCGGAGGAGGAGCTCGACGACATCGTCATCGAGGACGATCCCTCCACGCTCAAGCCGCGTGCGCCCGTGATCACCGTGATGGGCCACGTCGACCACGGCAAGACCACGCTGCTCGACGCGATCCGCGAGACCAGCGTCGTCGCGGGCGAGGCCGGCGGCATCACCCAGCACATCGGCGCGTACCAGGTCGATGTCGGCGACCGACAGGTCACCTTCCTCGACACGCCGGGCCACGAGGCGTTCACCGCACTGCGCGCCCGCGGCGCGAAGCTGACCGACGTCGCGGTGCTCGTCGTCGCCGCCGACGACAGCGTGATGCCGCAGACACTCGAGGCGATCGACCACGCCAAGGCGGCGGAGGTCCCGATCGTCGTCGCCGTCAACAAGATCGACAAGCCCGGCGCCAATCCGCAGAAGACGCGTCAGGACCTGGTCACGCACGGGCTGCAACCCGAGGACTGGGGCGGCGACACCGTCTTCGTCGACGTGTCGGCGAAGCAGAAGACCGGCCTCGACGACCTGCTCGAGATGCTGCTCCTGCAGGCCGACGTGCTCGAGCTGAAGGCGAACCCCGACGCGCCTGCCTCCGGGCCGATCGTCGAGTCGCGCCTCGACGTCGGTCGCGGTCCCGTCGCGACGATGCTCGTGCAGCGCGGCACGCTCAAGCCGGGCGACGCCGTCGTCGCGGGCGACGCGTGGGGGAAGGTGCGCGCCATGCTCGACGAGCACGGCGTCAAGCTCGAGACCGCCGGTCCCGCCGAGCCGGTCGAGATCGTCGGCTTCGACAAGCCGCCGCCGGCCGGCGAGATCTGCCGCGTCGTCGACTCCGAGCGCGACGCCCGCCACCTCGCCCAGAAGCGCGCCGCGCGCCTGCGCGCCGAGGAGCTCTCGCGCCGCAGCCAGAAGTCGATCTCGCTCGAGGACCTCTTCAAGCAGGTCTCGGAGGGTGCCGTGCGCGACCTCAACCTCGTCATCAAGGGCGACGTGCAGGGCTCCGTCGAGGCGGCCGTGTCCGAGCTCGACAAGATCAAGAGCGACGAGGTCGCCGTGCGCGTGATCCACACGGGCGTCGGCGGCATCACCGAATCCGACGTCATGCTGGCCGCCGCCTCGAAGGCGATCGTCGTCGGCTTCAACGTGCGCCCCAACGCCGAGGCCAAGGCGCTGGCCGAGCGCGAGGGCGTCGACATCCGCACCTACAAGGTCATCTACAAGCTGACCGAGGACATCCAGGCCGCCCTGGTCGGCATGCTCACCCCCGACATCGTCGAGGAGGTGACCGGCACCGCCGAGGTGCGCCAGCTGTTCAAGGCGTCGAAGATCGGCACGATCGCCGGCTGCATGATCACGAGCGGTCTGATCACCCGCGGCTCCAACGCGCGCGTGATCCGCGACGGCGTGGTCGTGTGGGACGGCGAGATCGACTCCATCCGGCATCTCAAGGACGAGGTCCGCGAGATCAAGGAGGGCTTCGAGTGCGGCATCGTCCTCAAGGACTTCGGCGACGTGCACGAGGGCGACGTCCTCGAGGCCTACGTCTCCAAGTCGATCGAGCGGACCGAGCTCTAAGCCGCCATGTCGCGCGAGGTTGAGGTCGCGGATCTCGGCGGCGGCGCGCACCGCGTGACGATGCCGCTGCCGTGGGCGCTCGATCACGTCCACTGCTACGCGCTCGAGGGGCCCGACGGCTGGACGATCATCGACGCCGGACTCGGCACGCCGGGCACGGTGCGCCGCTGGCAGGAGGCGCTCGTGCAGCTCGGCAACCCGACCGTCCAGCGCCTCGTCGTGACGCACTACCACCCCGATCACGTCGGCTGCGCGGGCCTGCTCGCCGACCTCGTGGAGCCGGACGAGATCGTGCAGGGGAGCGTCGACGCCGCGCTCTGCCGCAACGCGTGGGTCGACATCGACCTCGAGGGCATCTACGACCACATGCACGGGCACGGGATGTCGGCCGAGATGGCCCGGGAGGCGGCCGACGACGAGGGCGGCTCGCCGGTCACGATCCCCGCGCCCACGCGCCTCGTCGACGAGGGCGACGTCCTCCGGATCGGCGACGAGGACTTCCGCGTCCTGCACCTGCCCGGCCATGCCGACGGCCATATCGCGCTGCACGGCCAGTTGACCGACCGGCTGTTCGGCGGCGACGTCATCCTCGCCACGATCAGCCCGAACATCGGGCGCTGGGAGGACACCGCGTTCGATCCGCTGGGGCGCTACTTCGAGACGCTCGAGCGGCTCGCTGCGCTCTCGCCCGTGATCGTGCACGGCGGCCACCGCCAGCCGATCGAGGACGTCGCCGGCCGCGCGCGCGAGATCCGCGCCATGCACGACGAGCGGCTGCTCGTCGCCCTCGGCGCGCTGCGCGATGGCGCCCGCTCGGCGATGGAGGTCGCCGCCGTGATCTGGCCCGACGGCCACGGCATGCACGAGCGCCGCTTCGCGCTGGTCGAGTCGCTCGCGCACCTCGAGCGGCTCGTCGCCGACGGCCGCGCCCGCGTGTCGGACGACGGCCGCGTCTTCACCGCAGTCTGAGCCTCAGTCGAGCACGGCGCCCCGCGACGCGGGGCCGACCAGCTGGGCGTACTTGTGGAGCGCGCCGCGCGTGTACTTCGGCGTCGGACGCTGATAGCGCTGACGGCGCTCCTCGAGCACGGCCTCGTCGACCTCGAGATCGAGGCGGAGCTCGGCGACGTTGATGTTGATGATGTCGCCCTCCTCCATCAGGCCGATCGGGCCGCCCTCGACGCTCTCGGGGCAGACGTGGCCGATGCAGAAGCCGCGCGTGGCGCCGCTGAAGCGCCCGTCGGTGATGAGCGCCACGGTCTCGCCGAGCCCGGCGCCCATCACGGCGCCCGTCACGCCGAGCATCTCGCGCATGCCGGGGCCGCCGATCGGGCCCTCATCGCGGATGACGATGACGTCGCCGTCGTTGATGCGACCCTCGACGACCGCGTCCATCGCGGCCTCCTCGCCCGAGAAGACGCGCGCCGGGCCGCGGAACGCGCGGATGCCGGTCGAGGCGACCTTGACGACGCCGCCCTCGGGCGCGGCGGAGCCGCGCAGCACGAGCAGGCCGCCGTCGGAGTGGACGGGGTCGGAGAACGGGTGCACGATCGTGCCGTCGGCGTTCGGGGCGTCGGCCAGGGCCTCGGCCATCGTCTGGCCGGTCACCGTCAGCGTGTCGCCGTGCAGGTGGCCTGCATCGAGCAGCTCCTTGAGGATCACCGGGATGCCCCCGACCTTGTCGAGGTCGGCCATCACGTACTGGCCGCCCGGCTTGAGGTCGGCGATGTGCGGCGTGCGGGCCGCGATGCGGTTGAAGTCGTCG
>JBPCSR010000144.1:0-3420 GCA_051006935.1 Gaiellales bacterium | reverse complement strand
CCCTCAACACCGACAGGACGATCGGCATCGACACCGATCGCGTCAACTGCCAGGGCGGCGCGGTCGCGCTCGGCCATCCGGTCGGCGCCAGCGGCGCCCGCCTCGCGGGCACGCTCGTGCATCAGCTGCGCCTAAACGGCGGCGGCATCGGCGTGGCGACGATCTGCTCGGGCGGCGGCCAGGGCGATGCGATGGTGCTCGAGGTGCTGCCGGCGTAGCATCGGCCGCAGCCCGCGCCGCGGCGATTGGACTGACATGACCGATTCCCCCAACGACGACATCGTCGTCCGCCTCGACCGCATCTACACGCGAGGCGGCGATCTGGGCGACACGAGCCTGGGCGACGGCCATCGCGTCGCCAAGCACAACGCGCGCGTGCACGCCTACGGCGCGGTCGACGAGCTAAACGCGAGCCTCGGCGTCGCGCGCCTGCACGCGGGCGGCACCCCGGCCGACGCGATGCTGGAGCGCATCCAGAACGACCTCATCGACGTCGGCGCCGACCTCTGCGTGCCGCCCCCGCCGGAGGACGACGAGCGCCACCGCACCCGTCTGCGCGTGAGCCCCGAGCAGGTCGCGTGGCTCGAGGAGCGCATCGACGAGGTCAACGCCGAGCTGCCGCCGCTCACCTCGTTCGTCGTGCCGGGCGGCACGCCCCTGAGCGCGCACCTGCACGTCGCGCGCACGGTGTGCCGCCGCTCCGAGCGCGACGTCTGCGCCCTCGCCGCCCAGGAGCCCGTCACGCCCGAGGTGATCACGTACCTCAACCGCCTGTCCGACCTGCTGTTCGTGCTCGCGCGTGCGGCGAATGGGGATGGCGGCGAGGCGATGTGGGTGCCCGGCGCGAGCCGCTCCTAGCGGGTTCGGCGCGGAGTAGGACGCTCGTGCAGGCGTCCGGTCGCCGCTACGGCTCCGACGTCGCCGCGTCGCCGAGCTCCGCAAGCGCCTCGCGTACGCCCGGGTAGGCCGAGTCCTCGGCGAGGATCGTCTCGAGGTCCTTGCGCGCTGCGGCCTTGCGCCCGCGGGCGAGGGCGACGCGCGCGCGTTCCATCAGCGCGAATCGGCGGATCTCCGGGGCGCGGCTCTTGAAGCGCAGCGCCTCCTTGAGCGCGATCGCGGCGGCGTCGTGAAAGCCCTGCTCGCGGAAGGCCTCGGCGCGATAGGCGAGCAGGAGCATCGAGGCGTCATCCGCGTTCGCGGTGCCCTCGGTGAGCCGCACGACGTCGTCCCACCGCGCCGACTGCGCGTAGAGCTCGGCGAGGGAGACGGCCGCGTAGGTGGTGGGCTCGAGCTGCTCGACGACGTCGATGGCGCCTGCGAGGTCCCCGCGGCGCTGCTTCACCTCGGCGAGTGCCAGGCCGATGGCGTCGCGGTTGATCGGCAGGGTGGCGGTGATGCCGGGCGCGATCGGCAGGTCGAGGCGGGTGTGCATGTACGTCCGCATGAACGCATCGGCGGCCGGGTCGGAGTGCGAGGCGAAGACGGGCTCGAGCAGCGACTCAGCCTCGGCGTCGGCGGTGTCGAGCAGCATCAGGCCGGCGATCGAGTACGACGCCACGCGGAAGTCGGCCTCGGTGTCGCCGACGCGGCGGATGGCGTGCGGATCCTGCGTCTGGACGGCCGCGTAGAGGTCCTTCTCGCCACGCGGCGCGAGGAGCCCGGGCTTCGGCGGTGGGGGTGGAGGCGGGGGCGGAGGCGCCGCCGCCTGTGCCCGTGCCGATGGGCGCGGCTGCGTCGTGCGGCTGCCGCCCTTCTGCGTCTGGTAGTAGACGCCGGGGATGATGCCCGAGCCGAGCGTGCGCGTCCGGCGGCCGGTCGGGCTCATGCTGTAGCGGCCGCCGATGCCGCCGATCGACACGCCGGCACCGCTCTTGGACAGGTTGATCCGCACGCCGGGCACGACTTTCGCCGAGCGCCTCAGGCGAAAGCCCATGTCCGCTCCTTCCCGCTCGATGCCGCTGCGGCCAGCCGGGCGTAACGCTCCGGGTTCAACGCACGACTCCCGCGCATCCATCGGCCACAATGGTCGTCATAAACCGAACGTACCAGAGGAGTTGTGCATATGTCTGAGGATTCCCTCCCCGACCAGGAGGCGCCGAAGCCGATTCCGGTTGCCGCGCCCGCCGATGAGTCCGTCCCGGCACCGTCTGCACCCGCCGTCGTCACTGCCGAGGTCGCCCAGACGGCTACCACGAACGTGAACGTGATCGTTAACAGCAAGGCGCAGCACGGCTTCCTGCTCCGCGCCCTGTGGTACATCGCGATCGGCTGGTGGGCCTCAGGCATCGTGAGCGGTCTGGCCTACCTGTGCATCGTGACGGTCGTCGGCATCCCCGCGGGCTTCTGGCTGATCAACCGGATTCCGGCCGTGATGACGCTGCGGCAGCGCACGCGCGACATCGTCGGAACGGTCGACGACCAGGGCAACGTGATCCTGACCGAGCGGCACATCGCACAGCACTCACTGCTCCTGCGCGCGCTCTGGTTCGTCGTCGTGGGCTGGTGGGCGCTTCTGGTCTGGATGAGCGCGGCGTGGTTCGCCAGCATCACGATCGTCGGCATCCCGCTCGGCATCTGGATGTACAACCGCACGCCGTGGGTGGCGACGCTGCAGCGGAACTAGCTCGGTCGGGACGCCGCGGTCCCGGTGCGGATCGCGGTTGCGCAGGCATGGGCGGGGCCGAGCGCCCCGCCCACGCAACGCATCAGTCCCGCTTGCGCTTCCTGGCGCGCGCCTTTCCGCTCTTCGCGCCGCGCGACGCGTCCGCTCCGCGCGCGCTCTCGGCCTCACGCACCCGCTCGGCCCGCGCACCACGCGGCAGCACGACGTGCTCCTCGCGGCGGGTCGCGACCTGCAGCGCCGTCGCGGGCAGGCGCACCTGCCCCGACGCGAGCGCGTCTTCCTCGACGGCCGACAGCGAGGGCCGCGGCAGCGTGGCGCGCTCGGCCGCGATCATGCCGCCGATGCCCGTGCCGTGCCGGGGCACCTCGCGGGTGAGCGTCATCTCGCCGACGAGGTCGTCGTACTGCTTCGGCTTGCACACGACCTCGTTGAGGAGGCGCGGCCCGGACTGCTTGGGCGCGAAGCTGCAGAGCGCGACGAGGACGTCGACGGTGCCGCCGCGCTCGTCGGGCACCTGCTCGAGGTGCGTGCGCAGCACGGCGACGGGGAAGTCGGCGTCGACGAGCCGCAGGAACTCGCCGGTCAGCGTGCGCGGGATCTGCGCGGTCTGGCACTTGCCCGACAGCCAGGTGATCGCCTGGACGGACAGCGCGGGGTGGTACTCGGTCACGGTGTCGTGATCGAGCGTGGACGGGGTCTGGTTCGGCACGAGGGGGTTCTCCTCTGGAAAGCCACTTGGCGCGCGCGGGATGCACGCGCTAGTCGATGTCGCAGGTAAGGGTCGGGCCCTTACGCAG
>JBPCSR010000143.1:0-16232 GCA_051006935.1 Gaiellales bacterium | reverse complement strand
GAGCCGTCGGACCGCTCCTCGGCGGCGAGCCGTCGCAGCGCCATCGTGAGCAGCATCGCCTGCGACGACGGGGGCTGGGCCAGCACCGTCACGCCCCGGTAGTCGGTGGCGACCGGCAGGCGGATCACGCTCGCGTGCCCGGCGAGGTCCTCGAGCGACATCGCGCCGTCCTCGCGGGCCGCCGCCCGCACGATCGCCTCCGCGATCGGACCGGTGTAGAACGCATCGGCGCCGCCGCCGATGACCGCCTGGAGCGACGCCGCCGTCTCGGGCAGGACGACGATCGTGCCCACTCCGCGCTCGCGGGCCCGCACCCACGGCGAGTCGTCGGCGCCGCCGCGCGTGAGGCGGTCGCCGTAGGCGAGCAGCGCCTCCTCGGTGTCGCGCGTCATCGGCACCCCGTCGCGCGCGAGCTCGAGCGCCGGGGCGAGCACCTCCGTGCGCGCGAGCGTGCCGGCCTGCTCGATCAGGTCGCAGACGCCGCGCACGAAGCCGGGCACCGCCGCGGCCTGCGCGCCGTCGGCGGGCAGCGGCAGCTGGAGCCCCGCCGGCGCCTTGCCGACGCCGTTGATCGCGAACGTGGAGCCGTCGGGGCGGCGAACGATGCAGAGCAGGTCGCCGCCGAGGCCGCAGGCGTCGGGGAGGATCACCGCCAGAGCCGCAGCCGCGGCCGCCGCGGCATCGGCCGCGTTCCCGCCGGCCGCTCCGACGCGCAGCGCGGCCTGCACGGCGAGCGGATGCCCGCACGACACCGCGACGTGCTGGCCCTCGATGCGGGGGCGGGGAAGGCGCTCGGCCATGACGCGAGCATGCCAGATCCCGTCTGCTACCGTCAGCCTCGGAGGCAGGGGAAGTCCGGTGCGAATCCGGCACGGTCCCGCCGCTGTGAGGAACGTCCGATCGTCGCGGTGCCCCGGCACCGGTCACTGGGTCTCCGGACCTGGGAAGGCAAGACGATCGGCCTCGGCGACGAGGAAGCGCGGTCCGAGTCAGAACACCCGCCCCCGACCGGACGGTCCCGTCCGGACAATCCTCGAGAGAAGGACATCGGATCATGCGAACGAGGCATCTCCTCGTGGCCGCCGCCCTCGGCGTCGCCGCCCTCCTGCCCGCCACCGCCGGCGCGGCCACCCTCCGCGTCGTCACCCCGACGAAGACGGTCTTCGGCTCCACCGCCACGCAGGTGGGGAGCGCGCGCTCGTACGTGGACTCCAAGGGCCACGTGCACAAGCTCAAGCGCCACACCGCGCTCGGCCAGCTCGTCGCCGCCGCGGCCTACACGGGCACCGCGCTGAACGCCGTGTACTACCCCGAGTACGGCAGCGCCGTGATCACCCGCATCGACGGCGTCGCTGCGCCGAAGACCGGCTACTGGGAGCTGTTCGTGAACGGCTACCCGTCGCAGATCGGCGCCGCCGACGTGATCCTCAAGAAGACGGACAGCGTGGTCTGGATCGCCGATGACGACTACTCCGTCAACGACGGCCCGTTCGTCTACGACCTGCGCTCGAAGACCAACGCCGACGGCACCGTCACCTTCACCGGCTGGCGCATCGGCGGTTCCAAGCCGATCCCGGCGACCGGGCAGCGGCTGATCGTCAACGGCGCGCTGACCGCCCCGCTCGACGCCAAGGGGAAGCTGACGCTCGCGGTCTCCCATCCGTGGACGGCCTCGATCGGCGAGCGCGGCAACATCGTCGGCTCCGAGGCGCTGACCGGATAGCGATGCGGCGGGCGCTCCCCGCACTCCTGCTCGCCGCCGCGCTCGCCGCCGGCTGCGGCACCTCGAAGACGCAACCCCCGTCGCCCTCAGCGGCGGGGGCGCGCGTCAGCGTGACCGCCGACTGGGGCACCGCCCGCGTGGCGTCCGGCCGCGGCAATCCGGGCACGGTGATCGACGCCACGCGCGCGGTGGCGAACGTCGCGACGAGCTACGGCGGCCGCTACGTCTCCGCGATCGACGGCCGTGCGGGCGACGGCACGCGCGACTGGATCTTCTGGGTCAACGGCATCGAGGCGCCGGTCGGCGGCGCCGATGCGAAGGTCGCCGCCGGCGACCGCCTCTGGTGGGACCTGCACCGCTGGACCGGCCGCGTCCACGTGCCCGCGGTCGTGGCCGATTGGCCGATGCCGCTGAGCCGCGGCCTCGCCGACCCGACGACCGGCGTCTCCGCGGATCCGCCGCTGTCGACGGCGCTCCGCGCCGCGGGCGTCGATGTGGCGCAACCCGCCGCGACGCACGGGCCGCGCGCGATCGTCGGCGCCGGTGCGGCGCTGATGGACCGCGACCCGCTGTGGGGCCCGGCCGTCGCCGATCCCGCGGCCTCGGGGCTGACGGCGTGGATCGACATCAAGGGCTACGTGCGGGTGTGGAACGCCGCTCTCGGCCGTGCCCAGACCGTGCCCGACGGCGTCGCCGTGATCGTCGCCACCACCGACGGCTACACCGCCGACGACCCGCCGGTCGTGGTCGTGGCGGGCGTCACGGAGGCCGACGCGCTCGCCGCCGCGCAGCTGCTCGTCCAGCACCCGGAGCTCGTACGGGACGCGACCGCGGTGTGCCTCGACGCCTCGGGTGCCGTCGTCTGTCGCGGCGGCGTGGGCCGCACCCGATGAGGGCGCCGCTGCCCCCGCTGCTCGTCGCGCTCGCGTTGATCGTGACCGCGCTCGTGACGTCGCAGCCCATGATCGTCGGCGCGGCCTTCGTCGGGGCCCTGCTCCTGCACCACGCGGCCCCGCCGCCGCGTCGGCTGATGCTGCGCGTCGCGCTCGCCTCGGGCCTCCTGATCGCGGTGCTCAACCCGTTCGTCGCCGTCGAGGGCGACCACGTGCTGATCGCCGGGCCGCATTTCCTGCTGCTCGACCTCGAGGTGACGAGCGAGGAGCTCCTCTACGGCGTGGTCGCGGGCCTGCGCCTGGCGACGGCGATCCTCGCCACCTCGGCCTTCCTCCGCCTGGCCGACCCCGACCGCACGCAGGCGCTCGCGAGCCGCGTCGTGCCGCGCTCCGCGCTGACGGTGGCCCTCGCCGCGCGGCTCGCGCCGACGCTGCGCCGTGACGCGACCGGCCTGCACGAGGCCCTGCGGCTGCGCGGCTCGGGGCCGGGGCGCGGGCGGCGCGCGGCGATCCGCCAGGGTGCCGTGCTGATCGAGCCGCTGGTGGCTTCGAGCCTCGAGCGGGGCGTCGACATCTCGGAGGCGATGGTGGCGCGCGGCTACGGCGGCGGCACGATGACGCGGCTCCCCGAGCCCCCGTACACGGGTGCCGAGCGGACCGGCCTCGGCGCGGGCCTCGTCGGCTGCCTGCTCGGGGCCGCGCTCGCGGTCGGCCTCGCGCCCTACGCGATCTACCCCGTCGCCGACCCGCTGATCACCCCCGTCGCCGTCGGCACCGCCCTCGCCGTGCTGCTGCTCTCGGCGATCGGCGCCGGAGCACTGCGAGCCCGCCCGTGAGCGCGATCGCCGTCGACGAGCTGCGCTACCGGTACGACGCCGGCGCGCCGTGGGCCCTGGCGGGGGCGACGCTGGCGGTGGAGCCCGGGGAGATCGCGCTGATCGAGGGCGTCTCGGGCAGCGGGAAGTCGACGCTCCTGCGCGTGCTCGCGGGCCTGGCCCCGGCCTTCCACGGCGGGGAGGCCGCCGGAACGGGGACGGTCGGGGGCCACGACCTGCGCACCGCCGCACCCGCCGCGCTGGCGCAGCGCGTGGGGTTCCTGTTCCAGGACGCCGAAACGCAGGCGGTGATGGCCGAGCCGGTGCGGGACGTGGCCTTCGGCCTGCAGTGCCACGGCAGGGCGGCTGACGCGATCCTGCCCCAGGCGCATGCGGCGCTCGACCGCATCCAGTCCGGCCACCTGGCGGGCCGACGCATCGACGAGCTCTCCTCCGGCGAGCGCCAGCGCGTCGCCCTCGCGGCCGTGCTCGCGCCCGAGCCGGCGGTGCTCCTGCTCGACGAGCCGACGGCCCAGCTCGACGACGACACCGCCTGCGAGCTGGTCGGCGAGCTCCGCCGGCTCGCCGACGAGGGGCTCGCGATCGTGATCGCCGAGCACCGCCACGACCGGGTGGGCCACCTCACCGACCGCGTGCTGGGGATGCAGGCCGGCGCGCTGTGCGCGCCCGCGCAGCCTGCCGAACTGGCGCCGCTCGCCGCAGCGCCCGCCATCGGTCCCGCGCTGCTCGCCTTCGACGGGCTCGAGGTCCGCCGCGGCCCGCGGCCCGTGCTGACGCATGCCACCGGCGAGCTGCCCGCGGGCGGCGTCGCCGCGCTGCTCGGCCGCAACGGCGGGGGCAAGAGCTCCCTGCTGCGCACGCTCGCGGGCCTCGAGCCGGCCGCGCGAGGTCGCATCACGCTGGCTGGCCGCGACGTCACGGCGCTACCCACGACGGCGCGCGTCCCCGCGCTCGCCTTCGTCCCGCAGGATCCCGGGCGTCGACTCCTGTGCGACACGGTGCGCGACGAGGTCCTGCTCGGGCCGCGCACGCTCCAGCTCGACGCCACGGCGGCCGAGCGCGCGCTCACGACCATGGACCTGACGCACCTCCTCGACCGCAACCCGCGCGACTGCTCCGTCGGTGAGCGGGAGCGCATCGCGATCGCCGCGGCCCTCGCGCTCGATCCCCAGGTGCTCCTGCTCGACGAGCCGACCCGCGGCATGGACCCCGTCCACCGGGTCGGGCTGGCGCAGGCGGTGCGGGAGCACGCCGCACGCGGCGGCTGCGTCGTCCTCGCGACCCACGACCTCGAGCTCGCCCGGGCCTGCGCCGACCGGCGCTGGGAGATCGCCGAGGGAATCCTCGCGACGGAGACGTCGGCGTGAGCGCGGCGGCGGTGATCGCGCTTGGCGGCCTCGTGCTGCTCGTCCTCGGCCTCGTGGCCTACGAGCGCACGCGCGGCGGGGCGCGCGAGCTCGGTCTCGTGGCCGTGCTCGTGGCGGCGGCGACGGCCGGCCGGCTCGTCTTCGCCGCGATCCCGAGCGCGCAGCCCGTCACCGCGATCGCGATCGTCACCGGCGTGGCGCTCGGGCCGCGGGCCGGCGCGGCCGTGGGCGCCGGCGCTGCGCTCTTGTCCAACGCCTTCCTCGGACAGGGGCCGTGGACGCCGTGGCAGATGCTGCTGTGGGGGCTGGCCGGTGCCAGCGGCGGCTGGCTCGCGCCGATGCTGCGGCGCAGCCGCGTGGCGCTGATCGCGTTCGGCGGCGCCTGGGGCCTCGTCTTCGGCGCCGGCATGGACGTCTGGCAGCTCGCCGCCTTCGGCCCCGCCCTCACCCTGCCCGCCTTCATCGCCGTGCACGCCCGCGCCGTGCCGTTCGATCTGATCCACGCGGCGACCAACGTGATCCTGCTCGGCGTGGCCGGCCGTCCGCTGATCGCCCTACTCGACCGCAGCGCCCGGCGCATGCGAGGGCGCTGGCTGCCGGCGGAGGCGTCGCGATGAGACGGCTGCTCGTCGGCGCGCTGCTCCTGCTCGCCTTCGCCGCACCGGCGCAGGCGAACGGCCTGCCCGACGCCGGCGCGTACCTCGCGCGGAGTCTCGACAGCCGCGGCTGCGCCCGCGAGCCCGGCGGGACCGCCTCGGCGAACCTCAGCGCCTGGGTCGCGCTCGGCCTGATCGCCACCGGTCGCAGCGCCGCCGCACCGGCGCGGTGCATCGAGGACCACAGCCGCTCCGTGCGCGCCCTCACCGACGTGGAGCTTGCGGTGCTCGCCCTCGCGGCGGCCCGGCGGGATCCGCGCAACGCGGGCGGCCGGGATCTCGTGCGGACGATCCTCGCCGCGCAGCGCAACGGGCGCATCGGGCCGCTGATCGCGACCAACCAGTTCGGCATCCTCGCCCTGCGTGCCGCCGGTGCGCCGGTACCCGCGTCGGCCCGGCGCGCGCTCGTCGCCGACCAGCGTCCCGACGGGGCCTGGCCGGTCGCCCCCGGTGGCGACGGCGACTCGAACCTCACCGCCACCGGCATCCAGGCCGCGATCGCGGCCGGCGTGGCGCCTTCGGATCCGGTCGTGACGCGCGCGCTCGCGGCCCTCGGCCGCTTCCGCAGCCGCGGCGGCTATGCGCTCGCGCGCGGCGCGGCACCCGACGCCCAGTCGACGGCGTGGGCCCTGCAGGGGCTCGCAGCCGTGCGCCGCGCCGACCCGACCGCACGCGCGTACCTGGCCGGACTCGAGGGCTCGGACGGCGCGTTCGCCTACCAGCGCGGCGTGCGGATCACGCCCGTCTGGGTGACGGCGCAGTCGGTGCTCGGCGTCGCCGGGCGGGCCTTCCCGCTGCGCGGCTGATCAGAGGCCCTGGTCGGTGGGCTCGTCGACCTCGCCCCACACGCCCATCTGGCGGAACTTCGCACGCCGCGCCCGACGGCGCTCCTGCGCCGGGATCATCTCCGCCTGCTGCAGCGCCTGGCGGATCGCGTCGTCGAGCTGCTTGGCCGCGGCATCCACGTCCTCGTGGGCGCCGCCCTTCGGCTCCTCGACGATGCGGTCGATCACGCCGAGGTCCAGGCACGCCTGTGCCGTCGGGCGAAACGCGTACGCGGCCTTGCGCGCCTGGCCCGAGTCCTTCCAGAGGATCGCGGCGCAGCCCTCCGGCGAGATCACGCTGTAGATGGCGTTCTGCTGCATCAGCACCCGGTCGGCGACGGCGACCGCGAGCGCACCGCCTGAGCCGCCCTCGCCGATCACGGTGGAGACGACGGGGACGCTGGCCTGGCAGAAGGCGAGGATCGAGCGGGCGATCATGCCGGCCTGGCCGCGCTCCTCGGCGTTGACGCCGGGGTAGGCGCCGGGCGTATCGACGAAGGTGAGGATCGGGTACCCGAAGCGGTCGGCCAGCTCGACCGCGCGGATCGCCTTGCGGTACCCCTCCGGATGCGGCATGCCGAACATGCGGCGCGAGCGCTCCGCGAGATCGCGGCCCTTCTGGTGCCCGATCGCCACGACGGTCTGCCCGTGGTAGCGCGCGAGCAGCGTGATCAGCGCCTCGTCGTCGGAGAACGCGCGGTCCCCGCGGAGCTCGAAGGCGTCGCTGAAGAGCCGTTCGGCGTAGTCCAGCGTGTACGGCCGGTCGGGGTGTCGCGCGAGCTGCACCGCATCCCAGATGTGCGACTCCTCGGCGCGCGCCTCGAAGCGGCGCCGCAGCCGGCGCACCTCGTCGCTGACCCTAACCACGACGGCGCCCCAGTCCGATGCGTCCGAGCACGCGGTCGATCGGATTCGACTCGCCCTCCACGATCGTCATCAGCGGCTCGTGGTCCCCGGTCGGCTCGTCCTCCGCCGGCGAGAACAGCATCAGCAGCTTGGCGAGCTCGCCGCGCAGCTCGCGCCGCGGCACGACCGCATCGAGCTGGCCGAGGCGGAGGTTCGACTCGGCGCGGCCGAAGTCGGGCGCCGTCTTCTCGCCCGTCGTCTGCTCCACGACGCGCGGGCCGGCGAACGAGAGCAGCGCCCCGGGCTCGGCGATGACGACGTCGCCGAGCGACGCGAACGAGGCGATCACACCCCCGGTCGTGGGGTGCGCGAGGATCGAGATGTACGGCAGGCCGGCCTCGCGCAGGCCGTCGACCGCGCCCACGGTCTTCGCCATCTGCATCAGCGCGAGGATGTTCTCCTGCATGCGCGCGCCGCCAGAGGCGGTGACGCTGATCAGCGGCACCCCGTGGCGCTCGGCGTGGTCGGCGGCGAGGCAGAAGCGCTCGCCCATCACGCTGCCCATCGAGCCGCCCATGAAGGAGAAGTCCATCACCGCGAGCGCCGACGGCCGGCCGACGATCGTGGCGTGGCCGGCGACGAGCGAATCGCCAAGCCCGGTCTGGATCTCGGCGTCCATCAGCCGGTCGGTATAGGGCTTGAGGTCCACGAACGCGAGCGGATCGGCCGCGCGCAGGTCGCCGCCGATCTCCACGAAGGTGCCGGGATCCACGAGCTGCTCGATGCGCTCCATGGCGCCGACCGCGAAGTGGTGGCCGCACTGCGCGCAGACGCGCTGCGCGTGGCGGAGCTCGTCATCGCGGTAGTGCGAGCGGCAGCCCGGGCAGGTGTTCGGGTGCCGGCGGCCGCCGCCCTCGTCCCCCGCGGGACGGTCGATGTTGACCTCGACCGGCGTCACGCGTCGCGCTTCTCCGCGAACCGCTCGATCACGAGCGAGGCGTTGTGGCCGCCGAAGCCGAAGCCGTTGGAAAGGGCGATGTCGATGGACTGCTCGCGCATCACGTTCGGAACGTAGTCCAGATCGCACTCGGGGTCGGGCTGGTGCAGGTTGATCGTCGGCGGCAGGTACCCGCCCTGGATGGCGAGCACGCAGATCGCGGCCTCGGTCGCGCCCGTCGCGCCGAGCAGGTGCCCGGTCATCGACTTGGTCGACGAGACGGGGACGTCGTAGGCGCGCTCGCCGAAGACCTTCTTGAGCACGCGCGTCTCCGCCGCGTCGCCGACCGGCGTCGACGTGCCGTGCGCATTGACGTACTGGATGTCGTCGACCGTGCGGCCGGCGTCGGCGATCGCGTTGCGCAGGGCGCGGGCGGGGTTCTCGCCGGTCGGATCGGGCTCGGTGACGTGGCGCGCATCCGACGAGAGGCCGTAGCCGGTCACCTCGGCGAGGATGGTCGCGTCGCGCCGCAGAGCGTGCTCCAGCTCCTCGAGCACGAGCACGGTGCCGGCCTCGCCGAGCACGATGCCGTCACGCGTGGCGTCGAACGGGCGGCTGGCGCCGGCCGGGTCGTCGTTGCGCGTGGAGCATGCGCGGATCCCGTGGAAGCCGCCCACGCCGACGGGCGTGACACCGCACTCCGCACCGCCCGCGAGCATGGCGTCGGCCATGCCGGAGCGGATGTACATGACGGCGTCGCCGATCGCCATCGAGGACGCCGCGCAGGCCGTGCTCGACGACGCGAGGGGCCCGCGCGTGCCGAACTCCATCGACACGTACCCCGCGCCCATGTTGGGGATGATCCCGGGCGTCCAGAACGGCGAGAAGCGCTCGATGCCCTTCTCGAGATAGTGCTCGTGCGCGGCCAGCTGCATGTCCATGCCGCCGATCCCGCTCGCGATCGACGTGCCGACGCGGTCGCCCTCCGCGGGGATGTCGAGCCCCGACGAGTCGACCGCCTCCCGGGCCGCCCCGACGGCGAGGTGGATGAAGCGGCTCGTGCGCCGCGCGGCCTTGCGGTCCATCACCGTCTCGGGGTCGAAGCCCTTGACCTCGCACCCGATCTTGACCGGGCTCTCGGAGACGTCGAACGAGGTGATCAGCGCGCCACCCGGCTTGCCCTCGCGCAGCGCGCGATCGAGCTCCGGAACGCTGTTGCCGATGGGGTTCACGGTCCCCATGCCCGTGATCACGACCCGGCGCATCGGCTACATCCCCAGGCCGCCGTCGACCGACAGGATCGCGCCGGTGATGAAGGAGGCGTCGTCCGACAGCAGGAAGCGCACGGTCTGTGCGATGTCCTCCGGCTCGCCGAGCCGCCCGAGCGGTGTCTGTCCGAGCAGGACGTCGCGAATCTCGTCGCTGAGCACGTCGGTGAGCTCCGTCGCGATGTAGCCCGGGGCGACGCAGTTGACGCGGATGCCGCGCGAGCCGACCTCCTTGGCGAGCGCCTTGGTCAGCGCGATCACGCCGCCCTTCGACGCCGCGTAGTTCGTCTGCCCGAAGTTGCCGTGGAGGCCGACGACGCTCGACATCGTCACGATCGAGCCGCGCTTCTTGCGGAGCAGCTTGCGCGACGCGGCCTTGCACACGTGGAACGTGCCGCCGAGGTTCACGTCGATCACGCGCTCCCAGTCCTCGGCGGTGATGCGCGAGATCAGGTTGTCGCGGGTGATGCCGGCGTTGGCGACGAGGTTCCAGAGATCGTCGCCGAGCAGCTCCTCTGCCTGGTCGACCATCGCGGCGGCGGCGTCGGGATCGCTGACGTCGCCCGGGATGGCGACGGCCGTGCCGCCGGCCGCCGTGATCTCGGCGACGACGGCGTCCGCCGCTTCGCGGTTGGACGTGTAGTTGACGCCGACCTTGGCGCCGGCCGCGGCGAGCTCCTTCGAGATCGCGGCGCCGATGCCGCGCGAGCCGCCGGTGACGAGGGTCACGCGGCCTTCGAGGGGACGATCAGCCATTGCCAAGCACCTCCTGTGCCTTCGCGAGGCTCTCGGGATCGCTGATCGCGAGAGTGGTGAGATTGCGGTCGATGCGGCGCATCAGCCCGGCCAGCACCTGACCCGGGCCGACCTCGATGCAGGTCGTCACGCCGTCGGCGGCGAGCGCCTGGATCGCCTGGGTGAAGCGCACGGGCGCGCCGAGTTGGTCCTCGAGGATCTGCGCGATGCCGGACGCGTCCTCGAGCCGGCACGTGACCGTGGAGAAGAAGCCGATGGTCGGCGTGGCGAACGTCGCCGCCTGTAGCGCGGGGCGCAGGTCGTCGGCCGCCGCGGCGGTCAGCGGCGAGTGGAACGCGCCCGACACGGCGAGCGTGAGGGCGCGCCGTGCGCCGGCCTCCGTGGCCGCCTCGTTGAGCTGGTCGACCGCCGCGCTTTCGCCCGATACGACGACTTGGCCGGGGCAGTTGTAGTTGGCGACCCACACGCCCTCGATGCCGTCGCACAGCTCCTCGACCACCGCGTCGTCGAGCCCGATGATCGCGGCCATCGCGCCCGGGATGCGCGCCGCGGCGGCCGCGGTCGCCTCGCCGCGCGCGCGGGTGAGGCGCACGGCGTCGCCGACGCCAAGGATGCCGGCCGCGGCAAGCGCGGCGTACTCGCCCGCCGAGTGGCCGATCGCGACGTCGGCCTCGATGCCGGCCTCGCGCACGGCGGCGAGGCACGCGAGCGAGGCGGTCGTCAGCGCCGGCTGGGTGATCTCCGTCTGGTCGAGCCGCTCCTGCGGCCCGGACCGGCAGAGCTCGAGCAGATCCGCGCCGAAGGCCTCGGATGCCTCGGCGAAGACCGCGGCCGCGGCGGCGGAGGCAGCGGCGAAGTCGACGCCCATGCCGACGGTCTGCGAGCCCTGTCCCGGAAAGCAGAAGGCAGTCGTCATGCGGGTGCTCCCATCCAGCGGATCATGACGGTGCCCCACGCCAGTCCACCGCCGAGCCCCATCATCAACAGCCGCTGGCCCGGTTGCAAGCGCCCGGTGCGCCAGGCGTGGTCGAGGCAGAGCGGGATCGAGGCGGAGGACGTGTTGCCGTAGCGGTCGAGCGTCACGACGACGCGCTCCGGCGGGAACCCGAGGCGCTCCACCCCGCTCTCGATGATGCGCAGGTTGGCCTGGTGCGGGACGAACAGGTCGATGTCGTCCTGGCTGTAGCCGCCGGCATCGAGCACGCGCTTGGTGGAGTCGACGATCACCTGCGTCGCGAAGCGGTAGACGGCGTTGCCGTTCATGCGGATGCAGCGGTCGAGCGGCTGATCGTCGCGCGCGGTGAGGTCGCCCAGCAGATCGAAGCCCTTCGAGCCATCCACGCCGAGCTCGACGACGACCTGCTCGGCGTCGGGCGCCGCGCCCTTGCGCACGATCACGGCCCCGGCGCCGTCGCCGAAGAGGATGCAGGTGCTGCGGTCGTCCCAGTCGGTGATGCGCGAGAGCGTCTCGGTGCCGATCACCATCACGGTGGTGGCGAGCCCGGCGTTGATCTGCGCGACCGCCTGCGCGAGCGCGTAGGCGAACCCGGCGCACGCGACCAGCACGTCGAGCGCGCCGGCGCTGTGCGCGCCGACGTCGTCGGCGACGAGCGCGGAGATCGAGGGGAAGGAGCGCTCCGGCGAGGCGGTCGCGGTGATGATCAGGTCGATCTCGGCCGGGGCGATGTCGGCGCGGTCGATGGCCTGGCGCGCGGCGTCGATCGCGAGCGTCGTCACCGTCTGGTCGTCGGCCACGATGCGGCGCTCCGCGATGCCCGTTCGCTCGCGAATCCACGCGTCGTCCGTCTCGACGCGCTGGGAGATCTCGTCGTTCGTGAGGATCCGCTCCGGGATGGCGGCGCCGACGGAGATGATCGCGACGTCGCTCGCGGTGGAACCGATCACGCGGGCGGCTCCTCGAGCAGTCCGAACGTGAGCGTGCCCTCCACGGCCGGCTCGCCGGCGACGGTGATCTCGGCGTCGACCCGGCCGATGCGGCCGCGCAGCCGATCCACCGTGATGACCATATCGAGCACGTCGCCGGGGCGCACGATGCGGCGGAACTTGACCCCGTCGATGCCGGCGAAGACGCCGAACTTGCCCTGGTGGTCGGGGTGCGTGAGGGCGCACACCGCGGCGGTCTGCGCCGAGGCCTCGACCATCACGACGCCGGGCACGATCGGGTTGCCGGGGAAGTGGCCCTGCAGGAACCACTCGTCGCCGGTGATCGTCCAGCGCCCGTGCGCACGCACTCCGGGCTCCAGCTCGACGATCTCATCGACGAACAGGAACGGGTCGCGGTGCGGGATGATCGCCTGGATCGCGTCGCGGTCGAGAGCGGTCATCGGTGCCTCCAGGGGGTCGTCGTGCCGAGCGTCGCAGCCACCGGGGTATCGTAGCCGCGTGGCCGACTCCGCCTCGCACCGCCCGCCCGCGCGCAACGTGATCACCCGTGCGAGCTGCCCGTCGACGCAGGACATCGTGCGCGACGAGGCGGTCCAGGGCGCGCCGGCGGGAACGGTGTGCGTGACGGACCATCAGACGGCGGGCCGCGGGAGGCGCGGGCGCGTCTGGGACGACCCGCCCGGCAAGGCGCTGATGTTCTCGTACCTCGCGCGCCCGGCGCGGCCGACGGCCGAGCTCGCCGCCCTATCGCTGGTCGTCGGCGTGGTCGTCGCGGAGGCGCTGCCGCTCGATCCGCGGGTGCGCTGGCCGAACGACATCGTGCTCGGCGACGGCAAGCTCGGGGGCATCCTCGTCGAGCTGGTGACGCCGGCCGACCAGCCGCCGTTCGCCGTGATCGGCATCGGCATCAACGTGAACCTGACGGCGGACGAGCTGCCCCCGACCGACCGCCTGCCGGCGACGTCGCTGCTCGTCGCGGGCGGCGCGGAGGTCGATCGCGTCGCGCTCCTCGAACGGATCGCGGCCGGCCTCGACATGGCCCTCGCCGACTTCGACGCCGGGGGCCTCGCGCCGTTCGTCGCCCGCTATGCCGCGCTGGACGGACTGGCCGGGCACCGGGTCACGCTGCGCCTGCCCCAGGGCGACGCGACGGGGACCGTCACCGGCATCGACGCCGAGGGCCGCCTGCTCCTGCGCACGGACGATGGCGCCGAGGGGGCGTACGCCGCCGGCGAGGTGGAGCGCGTGCTCGACTAGCTCGCGTTGACGGTGAACGTCACCGTCTTCTCGGCCTTCGCGCCGCTGCCGGGCGGCGTGAGATCGAACGTGATCGTGCCCGTGCCGGGCGTATCGGCGCTGAAGACCCACTGCTCCGTCGAGCCCTGGCCGACCATGTTGCCGTCCTGCGCGGGCTTGAGGATCTCGTCCGAGACCTGCACGTAGCCCATCGGGACGTTCGGCACCCACGTGTAGCCCGTGCTCGGGTTGATCGGCAGCTGGATGGTGAAGGCGTCGCCCGTCGCGACGTTGATGTCCGTGCGGCCCTCGGTGTACACGGTCGTGGCCTCCCCCTGCGTCGAGCCGCCGCCCTCGGTGCTCTGCGTCTCCGTGGCCTGCTGCGTCTGGGTCTGCGTCTCGGTGACGGTCTGCGTGGCCGTCGTCGGCGACGAGGACGAGCCACCGCAGGCGGCCAGCGCGAGGCCGGCGATCAGCAGGGCGGCGAGGGCGATCGGGCGCAGCGGCGTCATGGCCGCACTCTACCCCCGCGTGCCGCAGACGCGCTGGTGGCCGGGATCACTCCTCGTCGGCGTCGGCCGAGCCGTCGTCCGCAGCGGCGGCGTCGTCGTCGTCGACCGGGAGCTCCACGGCCTCGTCGCCGTCGACCTCGGCGGCAGGCTCGGCCGGCACGGCGTCGACGGGCGGCTCGCCCGCGGACGCGTCGGCGGGCTCGTCGCCCTCCTCCTCCGGCGGCACGATCGCGCACGACGAGACGCGGTCCTCCTCGCCCTTGATGCGCTGGATGCGGACGCCCGAGGTGGACCGCCCCATCGAGCGGACCTCGCCGACGGACATGCGCGTGACGATGCCGCCCGCGGTCGTGACGATCAGGTCCTCCTCGCCGGTCACGCAGTGCGCGGCGACGAGCGAGCCGCGCTCGGCCTCGGCCTTGGCCGAGATCGTGCGGACGCCCTTGGCGCCGCGGCCCGTCTCGCGATACTCCGTGATCGACGTGCGCTTGCCGTAGCCGCCGTCGGTGATGACGAGCACGTCGTCCTCGTCCTGCGGCACGCGCAGCGCGATCACCTCGTCGTCGCCGGTCAGCTTCATGCCCGTGACGCCCGAGGCGGAGCGGCCCATGGAGCGCACCTTCTGCTCGGAGAACAGCGCGGCCTGGCCGCCCTTCGAGACGAGCAGGATGCGGTCCTGGCCGTCGGTCAGGCGCACGTCGACGAGCTCGTCGCCCTCGCGCAGGTTGATCGCGATGATGCCGTCGCTCTTGAGCACCGTGTTGTAGGCCTGGAACTCGGTCTTCTTGACGACGCCCTTGCGCGTGCCGAACACGAGGTACCTGCCCTCCGAGTAGTCGCGCGTGGTGAAGGCGGCCATCACGCGCTCGCCCTCGCGCAGCGGCAGCACGTTCACGAGCGCGCGGCCCTTGGAGTCGCGCGTGCCGATCGGCAGCGTGTACGCCTTGGCGCGGTAGACCTTGCCGAAGGAGGTGAAGAAGAGCACGTAGTCGTGGGTCGAGGCCGTGAACAGGTGCTCGATCCAGTCGTCCTCCTTGGTCTGCATGCCGCGCACGCCGACGCCGCCGCGGCGCTGGGCGCGGTACGTGTCGACGGGGAGGCGCTTGACGTAGCCGCCGTTGGTGATGGTGACGACCATCTCCTCGTCGGCGATGAGCTCCTCCATGTCGATCTCGCCCTCGACCGCGCTGATCTCGCTGCGGCGGTCGTCGCCGAACTCGGCGGCGATGGCCTCGAGCTCCTCGATGATCACCTCGGAGACGCGCGCCTCGTCGGCGAGGATGCCGCGGAGCTCCGCGATCTTCGCCGTCAGCTCGGCGTGCTCGGCGCGGATCGCATCCTGCTCGAGGCCGGTCAGGCGGCCGAGGCGGAGGTCGACGATCGCCTGCGCCTGGACCTCGGACATGCCGAACTCGCGCTGGAGGTTGGTGCGCGCCTCCTCCGGGTCCTTCGAGTTGCGGATCAGCTGGATCACGGCGTCGAGGTTCGAGAGCGCGATCAGGTAGCCGTCGAGGATGTGGCAGCGGCGCTCGGCGCGGTCGAGCTGGAACTTCGTGCGCCGTACGATGACGTCGCGCTGGTGCGCGATGTAGTGGCGCAGCATGTCGTGCACGCCGAGCGTGCGCGGGACGCCGTCGACGAGCGAGACCATGTTGGCGCCGAACGTGACCTGCAGCTGCGTGTGCTTGTAGAGCTTGTTCAGGACGACGGTGGCGATCGCGTCCTTCTTCAGCTCGATCACGATGCGCATGCCCTCGTCGGACGAGTGGTCCTTGACGTCGGCGATCTCGGGCATGACCTTCTCGACGGCGAGCTCGGCGATCTTCGCGATGACGCCCTCGTCCCCGCCCTTCTTGACGGTGAAGGGGAGCTCGGTGACGACGATCGCGCTCTTGCCGTTGGCGAGCTCCTCGATCTCGGTGCGAGCGCGCAGGCGAATCTTGCCGCGGCCGGTCGCGTAGGCCGCGCGGATGCCCGCATGCCCCATGATCACGCCGCCGGTGGGGAAGTCGGGCCCGGGCATGATCTGCATCAGCTCCTCGAGCCCGATCTCGGGGTTGCGGATCATCGCGATCGTCGCGTTGACGGCCTCGCCGAGGTTGTGCGGCGGGATGTTCGTCGCCATGCCGACGGCGATGCCGGAGGAGCCGTTGACGAGCAGGTTCGGGAAGCGCGCCGGCAGCACGAGCGGCTGCTCGCGCGAGCCGTCGTAGTTCGGGCCGAATTCGACCGTGTCGGCGTCGATGTCGCGCAGCATCAGCGTCGCGACGCGCGACAGCCGGCACTCGGTGTAGCGCATGGCGGCGGCGCTGAAGCCGTCGACGTTGCCGAAGTTGCCCTGGCCGTCGACGAGCACGGCGCGCGACGAGAACGGCTGCGCCATGCGCACGAGCGTGTCGTAGATCGCCTGGTCGCCGTGCGGGTGGTACGTGCCCATCGTCTCGCCGACGACCTTCGCGCACTTGACGTGCGG
>JBPCSR010000142.1:0-11155 GCA_051006935.1 Gaiellales bacterium | reverse complement strand
GGCCTCCGTCAACGAGGCCTACGCGATGATCCGCGACGGCGAGGTGTGGCTCGTCGGCGCCACGATCGAGCCGTACGCGCAGGCGGGCATCCGCAACCACGACCGGCTGCGCGATCGTGCGCTCGCCTTCGCCCATCGCCACATGGTACGCGGCGGCGACGGGCTACCCCGTGGCCACGATGCGCCGCTGCGCGCTCGCGGCCGGCGAGCCCTCCACGCCGGGCGCGATCACCACGACGCCGACCTCGCCGGCGAGCGTCCGCGGCACGGGGATCGTGGCGGCGAAGCTGCCCCGGCACGTGTCGTCGATCACGCGGTTGGCGACCTCGAGCGAGTCCTGGAGCACGCGGATCACGAGCGGACCGCCCTTGCCCTGGACGGTGCCGCGCACCTGGATCGCGTCGGACACGCGCTCCCCGTCCTTCGGGCGCGTGAGCGTCAGCGACGGCGCGCCGCGGAACGGCGGAGCGCCCTTCTTGACGACGGCGCAGCCGGCGCTGCCCGTCAGGGTCGCCGCGTCGACGACGAAGCTCAGATCGGCACGCGTCAGCGGCGGCTCGAGCGCGCTGGAGCCGCCGGCCAGGGCGTTGAGCCCGTACGGCTGGCCGTTCACGCGCACCTGCACCGCCTCGATCCCGCCGCTCGCGGTCACGGTGTAGACGATCTGGTACAGGGCCAGCAGCGCCTCGCCCTGGTCGCCGGCCACCACCGGCGGCATCGCCGACACGTCGACGATGGCGGTGCGGTTGACGACGGAGTAGCCGAGCAGCGTCGTCGTCGCGGGGATCGCGGTCGAGTAGTGGAGCACGCGCTCGGCCAGCGTCGGACCGGTGAGCAACGCGCGCAGGCTCCCCTCGGGCACGCTCAGCTTCGGCGCGATGCTGCGCCGCGTCGGCTCGGGCTGGTCGTAGCGCAGGAAGTAGACGAAGGCCGCGCCCGCCGCGGGCTGCGTCGGCACCGCCGCCGTCCCCTGCCCCGCCGCGGCCGCGGGCGACACGGCGGCCTTGGACCCGACCGCCGCCGCGCCCTCGTCGCGGACGCCGCCGCCGGAGACGCCGCAGCCGGCGAGGAGCAGCGCGACGCCGACGAGCGCCACGACGCGCCTCATGCGGTGCCCCCCGAGACGATCGCGGACCCGATCGAGACGCGAGACTCGGGCGGCAGGTGCACGATCGCGACCGCGCCGCCGTCGTCGCGCAGCTCGAGCGCGGCGTTGAGCACGCGCGACTGGCCCTGCGCGATCGCGAGCCCGAGCCCGGTGCCGCCGCCGCGCGAGGCCGACGCCATCGCGAAGCGATCGGCGGCGCGGTCCAGGAAGGCGCCGAAGCCCGGGCCGCTGTCGCGCACCGTCACCGTCATCTCCTCAGGGTCGATCGACACGGCGTACGGCGCGGCCCCGTAGCGCCGGGCGTTCTCCATCAGGTTCACGAGCACCCGCTCGAGCCGGCGCGGATCCGATTCGACCCGCAGCACCGGCGGCACGTCCAGGGCCGCCTCGGGCAGGCGATCGCGCGCCACGTCGCCGACCAGGCGCACGAGGTCGAACTCCTGCGCCACCGCCGTCTCGGCGCCGGCGTCGAGGCGCATCACCTCGAGCAGGTCCTCGACGAGGTGCGCCAGCGCGCGCGCCCGCTCCTTCACCATCGTCGCCTCCGGACCGTCGTCGAGCAGCGAGGAGGCCGCCACGAGCCCCGTGATCGGCGTGCGCAGCTCGTGGGCGACATCGGCGGAGAAGCTCCGCTCGCGCTCCGCCGCCTCGTCGAGTTCGCGGATCGTGCGCCCCAGCGCCTCGGCCATGTCGTCGAGGGCTCGCCCGAGCGCGGCGATCTCGTCGCGTCCACGCGGATGCAGGCGAGCGTCGAGGTCGCCGGCCGCCAGCTTGCGCGCGAGCGCGGCCGACCGGCGCAGGCGGCGCGACAGCGCGGCGGCGACCAGCACGCCGAGCACCGCGCCGATCACCACCGCGGCCGCGGTGAGGCGGATCAGGGCGTCGCGCAGCGCATCGAGCTCCTGCTGGTCCGCGATGAACGACTGACGCGCGTAGACCATGCCGACGGCGCGCAGCTGCGTGCCGCCGTACCCGGCCGGATCGGAGCCGCTCAGCACCGGCTCGGTGAAGAAGCGCCCCGGCGTCGACTCGACCCGCGCCCGCAGGCGCGGGGGCAGCGTCATGCCGATCGCGAGGTCGCCAAGCGTGGCGCCCTTGGTGACGACGTACGACCCCGACGGTGCGACCGTCGCCCCGCCCGGCAGACGCAGGCGCGCGATCGACGCGGCGGTGCGCACCTGGCGCGCCGCCGAATCGCGGGCCCGGTCGACGCGGTCATTCGCGCTGCGCTGATAGACGGCGACGCTGATGCCGCCCGCGACGAGGGCGCTGATGATCGCGATTGCGAGGGCCAGCCGGACCCGTAGGCTCACGGATCCTCGCTCGGCCGCACCAGCTTGTAGCCGACGCCGCGTACCGTCTGGACGAGCTCGGGCGAGGCGGGGTCGGCCTCGATCTTGGCGCGCAGGCGCTGCACGTGGACGTCGACGAGGCGCGTGTCGCCGGCCCAGCCGTAGCCCCACACGCGCTCGAGCAGCGTGGCGCGATCGAGCGCCATGCCGACGTTCTCGACGAACTCGACGAGCAGGCGGTACTCCGTCGGCGTCAGCGCCAGCACCTCGCCGTCGCGCGTCACCTCGTAGCCCACCCGGTCGACCACCAGCGCCCCGATCTCCACCAGCGGCGGCTGGTCGTCCGGCTCGGCGGCGGAACGGCGCAGCGCAGCGCGCAGGCGCGCGGCGAGCACCGCGGGCTCGAACGGCTTCGTCACGTAGTCATCGGCGCCGGCCTCGAGCCCCATCACGACGTCGATGGGGTCGGAACGCGCCGACAGCAGGATCACCGGGATCTGCGACTCGGCCCGGATCGCACGGCACAGCGAGACTCCGTCCATGCCGGGGAGCATCACGTCGAGCAGCGCGAGCACGGGATCGTTCGCGCGCCACGCCTCGAGCCCCGCGTCGCCGTCCTCGGCGGTCACGACGTCGAAGCCGTTGCGCGCGAGGTAGTCGGCGGTCGCCTGTCGGATCACCGGGTCGTCCTCGACGAACAGCATGCGCGGGAGGCGCGTCTCGCTCATGCGCCAAGAGTACCCGTCGCAGGGGGCGGATGCCCGTGCGTCAGACGAGCAGGAAGCGCCGCATCGTGAGCCCGGACCCCAATGCGCCGATGCCGAGGCCGGCGAGGATCAGGAGCACGACGAGCAGCGGGAACGCGATCGCCTCCGGGCCGCCGTTGGCGGTCATCGACGAGTGCACGCGATCCGCGAGCAGCGTCTGGTAGCTGAGCGCCAGCAGGATCGACGCGAGGATCGCGCCGACGACGCCGCAGATCATCCCCTCGATCATGAACGGCAGCCGCACGAACCAGTTGGTGGCGCCGACGAGCTTCATCACCTCGACCTCGCGGCGGCGGGCGAAGATCGAGAGGCGGATCGTGTTGCCGATCAGCAGCACCGCGGCGATCGCCAGCACGACGCCCATGCCGAGCAGCACGAGCGTGATGGTGCCGGCCGTGCGCAGCACGCGGTCGGCCTTGCCGGCGCCGTAATCCGGATTCGGCAGTCCCGGCTGCGGCGCCTCCAGCCCCGGCTGCCCCGCGATCGCGGAGGCCACCTTCGCGGTCTGGTCGGGGTTGTCGGCCTTGAACTCGAACGACGCGGGGAGCGGATTGCCGAGCGTCAGCTTGAGCAGCTCCGAGTCCTTGCCGAGCTGCTTCTCGAGGCGCAGGATCGCGTCGTCCTTCGAGATGAACTCGAGCGACCCGGGCGCCACGCCCGGCGTGTCCGTGATCGTGCGCTGGATGTCGGCGATCTGCTTCGGCGTGGCCGAGTCCTTCAGGTAGGCGCGGATCGTGACGTCGTCGCGGACCTTGTTCGAGTAGTTGTAGACGTACGAGCCGAGCGCGATGCCGACGCCGGCGATGAACATCACCACGAGCACCGTCACCACGGCGGCGACCGTCGTGGCGAAGTTGCCGCGCAGCGACTTGAGCGCCTCGATCACGAAGAACTTCCAGCGGGTCTCCACTACGCCTCGTCCTCCTCGACGTAGCCGCCGCGGCGGTCGTCGCGCGCGACGCGGCCCTCCTCGAGCGCGATCACGCGGCGGCGCATCTTGTCGACCATCTCGCGGTCGTGCGTGGCCATCAGGATCGTGGTCCCGGCGCGGTTGATGCGGTAGAGCAGCTGCATGATCCCGATCGACGTCTCGGGGTCGAGGTTGCCCGTGGGCTCGTCGCAGATCAGGAGCGGCGGGTGGTTGACGAACGCGCGCGCGATCGAGACGCGCTGCTGCTGGCCGCCGGAGAGCTCGTGCGGGAGCTTGTCGATCTTGTCGGCCAGGCCGACGAGTCCGATGATCTCGGGCACCTTGCGCTCGATCACCTCGCGGCGCTGCCCCTGCACCTCGAGCGCATAGGCCACGTTCTCGTAGACCGTGCGCGTGGGCAGGAGCTTGAAGTCCTGGAAGACGCAGCCGATGTTGCGGCGCAGCTTCGGCACCTGCGAGCGCTTGAGCGTGCGCAGCGAGCGGCCGCCGACCTGCACGTTGCCGCTGGTGGCGTCGATCTCCTTGAGCAGCAGCTTGATGAACGTCGACTTGCCGGACCCGGACGGGCCGACGAGGAAGACCCACTCGCCCTTGTCGATCTGCAGCGACACGTCGCGGAGGCCGACGACGTCACCGGGATAGATCTTGGTGACGTCCTCGAGCAGGATCATCGCGTCGGCGCGCGGCGCGAAGGGACGGCGGAACTCGCTCGTCTCGCCGGCCAGCTCGGACAGCGCCTCGGCGCGCCGGCGGCGGCGCTCCTCGGCCTCGCGCTCGAGCTCCTGCTCGCTGCGGAGCTCCGTGGACGCGATGCTCACCGGTCCGGGATCATCGACGTCGAACGGCCCTCGCAGCGCATCCGATGGGGTATCGCGCTTCAGCATGCTCGCGCTCCCACCCTATCAGCCGGGATTGCGGTCAGACGATCACGATTCGGCAACGGCGTCGCCGTCCGCGGCGGTGCGGCGGAGGAGGAAATCGCGGATGAACGGGTCGAGGTCGCCATCGAGGACTGCCTGCACGTTGCCGTCCTTCCGGTTCGTGCGATGGTCGTTGACCATCGTGTACGGGTGCAGGACGTAACTGCGGATCTGGCTGCCGAAGGAGTTGTCCTGCGATGTTCCGCGCGCCTTGGCGAGCTCCTCCTCGCGCTTCTTCAGCTCGAGCACGATCAGCCGGCTCTTGAGGACGCGCATCGCGGTCTGCTTGTTCGACGTCTGCGAGCGCTCGTTCTGGCACTGCACGACGATCCCGGTCGGCAGATGCGTGATGCGCACGGCGGAATCGGTCTTGTTGACGTGCTGGCCGCCGGCGCCGGAGGCGCGGTACGTGTCGATGCGCAGATCGCCCTCGTCGATCTCTACGTCGACGTCCTCGTCGACCCACGGCGTGACGTCGACGCGCGCGACGGCCGTGTGGCGGCGGTGAGCCGAGTCGAACGGCGACAGGCGCACGAGGCGGTGCACGCCCTTCTCCGCGCCCATGATCCCGTAGGCGTTCTCGCCGTCGACGAGCAGCGATACGGACTTGAGGCCCGCCTCCTCGCCCGGCGATGCCTCGAGCAGCTCCGTCGAGAAGCCGCGCCGCTCGGCCCAGCGCAGGTACATGCGCAGGAGCATCTCGGCCCAGTCCATCGAGTCGGTGCCGCCGGCGCCGGCGCTGATGGTGACGACGGCTGGGCCCGCGTCGTACTCGCCGGAGAACAGCGCTCCCTCCTCCAGCTCGTCGATGCGCGCGGCGAGGCCGACGACCTGCGCGCTCACCTCCTCCGCCATCTCCGGATCCTCGGCCGCCATCGCGACGAGGTCGCCGGCGTCGGCGACGTCGGCGGACAGCGCGTCGTAGAGCTCGAGCTTGCGCGCCACGCGCGTGCGCTCGCTCGACACCTTGGCGGCACGCTCCTGGTCGTCCCAGAAGCCCTGGGAGCCCATCTGCCCGTCGAGCTCGTCGAGCCGGGCCTTCAGCTGAGCGGGGTCAAAGGTAATCACGGACCCACACGAGGCGGGCCCTGAGCTCCTCGACCGCTGCGGCGAGATCGTCCGCCGACAGCACCTCCGGGGCGTCAGCCACGGCGCTTCTTCTTGGCGGGCTTCTTCTTCTGGCGCCCGGCCGCACCCGGCGCCTGCCCGCGGATGGTGTTGGACGAGCGGTCCTCCTCGACCGGCGGCAGCGCCGTCGACGTGGAGGTGCCGCCCCAGTCCGACGAGCGCGACCACGCCGAATCGGTGCGCGACGGGGCCTCGGTCGGCGGCGCGGCGGCGGGCGGCGGCTCGACGGAGTCGAAGGCGCGCACGTCCTCGTGCTGGGCGACGAGCTGGTCGAGCTGCTCCTCGACCATGAACGGGTCGATCACGGCGCGCCCATCGGGGCCGTCGACCTCGATCACGAACTGGAACAGGCCGGCCACGACCTCCTGCTTCACCTCGTCCATCATCTCGCCGAACATCGCGTGGCCCTCGGTGCGGTACTCCACGACGGGGTCCTTCTGGGCCAAGCCGCGCAGGTGGATGCCGTCACGCAGGTAGTCCATGTTGTCGAGGTGCTCGCGCCAGCGGGTGTCGATCGTCTGGAGCAGGTAGAAGCGCTCGGCCCGGCGCATCAGGTCGGGGTCGATCTGCTGGACGACCTGCTCCTTGCGCGCGTAGGCCGTCGACGCGTCGGCGACCGCGCGGTCGATCAGCTCCTCCGGGTCGAGCTCCTGCAGCGGCCCGAGGTCGGCGGCGTTGAACGACACCGGGTAGACGGAGCGCAGGCCCACCAGCATGCCGTCGATGTCCCAGGCGTCCGCGGCGTCGGCCTGCGTGTGCTGCTCGACGATCGCCTCGACCGTCTCGTCGACCCACTCGCGCACGAGCTCGGAGATGTCGGTGCCCTCGAGCACGGAGCGCCGCTGCTCGTAGACGACCTCGCGCTGCTTGTTGAGCACGTCGTCGTACTTGAGGACGTTCTTGCGGATCTCGAAGTTGTGCTCCTCGACGCGGCGCTGCGCGCCCTCGATCTGCCGCGACAGCAGCTTGTGCTCGATCGGCTCGCCCTCCGGGGGACCGAGCTTGTCGAGGATCTTGTAGATGCGGTCGCCCGCGAACAGACGCACGACCTCGTCCTCCGCGGACAGGTAGAAGCGGGTCTCGCCCGGGTCGCCCTGGCGGCCGGAGCGGCCGCGCAGCTGATTGTCGATGCGCCGCGACTCGTGGCGCTCGGTGCCGAGCACGTAGAGGCCGCCGAGGTCCGGCACGCCCTCGCCGAGCTTGATGTCGACGCCGCGGCCGGCCATGTTCGTGGCGATCACGACCGCCCCGCGCTGGCCCGCGTTGACGATGATCTCGCCCTCGCGCTCGTGCTCCTTCGCGTTGAGCACGTCGTGCGGCACGCCGCGCTGGCGCAGGAGCCCACTGAGCTGCTCCGACGTCTCGATGTCGATCGTGCCGACCAGGACCGGCTGGCCCTTCGCGTGGCGCTCCTCGATGTCCTGCACGACGGCGGCGAACTTCTCGGCCTTGGTCTTGAAGATCAGGTCCTCTTTGTCCAGGCGGGTGCTCTCGCGGTTCGTCGGGATCGTGACGACTTCGAGGCCGTAGATCTCGGCGAACTCGTTCGCCTCCGTCGCCGCGGTGCCCGTCATGCCGGCGAGCTTGTCGTACATGCGGAAGTAGTTCTGGATCGTGACGGTCGCGACCGTGATGTTCTCGGCCTCGATCCGCACGCCCTCCTTCGCCTCCACGGCCTGGTGCAGGCCCTCGCTCCAGCGACGGCCCTCCATGATGCGGCCCGTGAACTCGTCGACGATCTTGACCTCGCCGTCGAGCACGACGTAGTCCACGTCGCGCTTGAACAGCGACTCGGCCTTCAGCGCCTGCACGAGGTGGTTGACCATCTGGCCGTTGCCGGGCGCGTAGAGGTTCTCGATGCCGAGCGCCTTCTCGACCTTGTGCACGCCGTCCTCGGTGGGTGCGACCGTCTTGCGCTTCTCGTCGACCTCGTAGTCGTCGGGGACGCGCAGGGTCTTGGCGACCTTGGCGAACGCGTAGTACGTCTCGGGCGCCTCCTCCGGCTGGCCGGAGATGATCAGCGGCGTGCGCGCCTCGTCGATCAGGATCGAGTCGACCTCGTCGACGATCGCGAAGGCGTGGCCGCGCTGCACCGTGTGCTCGAGCTCGACCGCGAGGTTGTCGCGCAGGTAGTCGAAGCCGAACTCCGAGTTGGTGCCGTAGGTCACGTCGGCGGCGTAGGCGATGCGGCGCGCGTCGGGCTCCATGCCGGCCTGGATCACGCCGACCGTCACCCCGAGCATCTCGTAGAGCGGGCGCATCCACTCGGCATCGCGCCGGGCGAGGTAGTCGTTGACCGTGACGAGGTGCGTGCCCTGCCCGGCCAGCGCGTTGAGGCAGACGGGCAGCGTGGCCACGAGCGTCTTGCCCTCGCCGGTGCGCATCTCCGCGATCCAGCCGCGATGGAGGCAGGCGCCGCCGATCAGCTGCACGTCGAAGTGGCGCATGCCCATGGCGCGCGCGCCGGCCTCGCGCGCCAGCGCGAACACCTCCGGCTCGAAGTCGGCGAGGACGTCCTGCACCTCGTCCTTCGTCGGCGCCTCGCCGAGCTGCTCGCGCGCCAGCTGGCGCAGCTCCGCGTAGCGCTCGCGCAGGCCCTCGTCGGAGAGCGCGGCGGTCTCCTCGGCGAGCGAATTCGTCGCGTCGACGATGCGCTGGAGCTCCTTGAGGCGCTTGCCCTCGCCCACGCGGAGCAGCCTGTTGAACACGTCCGCCATTGGACGAACCCTACCAGCCGCGACCTGAGCGCCGCCTGAGACGGAAGCCCCCACTACCGTTGCCGGACGTGTCTGGCGACCTGCATCCCAGCGCTCCCGCCACGCCGCTGACGGCGCTGCTCGAGGTCTGGCTCGCGGGCGACGTGACCGCGCTCGAGGCCGGCCGTCGCATCGACCGCCAGCGTCGCGAGCTCGAGGACCTCGACAGCGACGCGGCGCGTGCGCTGGTGCGGCTGTTCCCGCCCTACCCCGCCGACGCCCCCGATCCCGCGGTGGTCTACCTGCTCCTGCAGGCGCTGCGCTTCGACGAGGTGACGGGCGATGCGCTGGCGGCGATCGCCGGGCGCCGCGCGCTGCTCGAGGCGGTCGTCACGCTGGAGCCCGACGCGCCGGTGCTCGACGCGATCCTGCGCCCCGGGGAGCGCGTCATGCTCGGCACGAAGGGCGGCCGCAGCGCGCTCGTCGCGATCCTCAACGACGACCCCGAGCCGTTCGCGGCGTGGCTCAGCCGGACGGTGATCGACCCCGACGCGTTCAGCGCGACGACGGGCGATGTGCCGATCCTCGATCTCGACAACCTGCGCCGGCTGCTCGTCCAGCTGGCCGACGCCACGGAGTCGCTCGCCCCCGGCGCGGCGCGCGTGATGGTCGCCGACGAGTGGGTTGCCGAGACCACCGTCGCGGCGCTCTCCGACGACGTCACCTTCGCGGAGGTCGCGCGGGTGATCGGCGAGGAGCTGCTCGGCCGCGACGCGCCGATCCTGCTGTGGCACGCCGCCCATGAGCTCGCGCTCGTCGCCGAGGACGATCCCGACCTGCGCGACGCCGTGCTCCGGCGGTGCCTGCCGCGCTCCGAGGCCGAAGGCGGCCGCTGCCCGTCGGAGGCCGCCGCGCCGCTGCTGCGCGAGCTGGGCACACGCGGCGCGATCCGCTTCCTCGCCGACGCGCGGGGCGAGCTCGACGGCGATGCCTGGCGTGCGATCGGCACCGCCTATCTGCGCCGCGAGATCGCGGCGCAGTGGGTCGACTGGCGCGACGAGGTCGAGCGCTGGGCCGCCGAGGACGACGCGGGCCGCGCCCTGGCCGCGCTCGACGCGCTGCTCCGCTCGCCCGCGCCGGAGGCCGGCGCCGTCGAGTGGTTCACCGAGTCCCCCGTGCCCTCCGTGCGCGCCGCCTGCCGGCAGCGGCTCGGGCTCAGCGCCTGACCGCGGCCCCGGGGCGGCTGGGCCGTCCCGGGGCCGGTGGTCGGCCTACGCGGCCTTCAGCCCCCGGTGGGGGTGCGCCCGGCGGCGATGGTGGAGGTCGGAAGCCTCCTGCCGGACGTTGCGGACCGCGTGCACCACGGCCTCGCCGAAGGCCGTGCCCGCGGCCCGGGCGCGCAGCACCTTGCCGCGCGCCATGATCGTCACCTCCGCGACGCTCCGCTGCTTGATCCGCGGATTGCGCTCCTCCGAGAACTCGATGTCGGCCGTCGCGTCGGGCGGCAGGAGGCGAGCGATCGCCTCCAGCTTGCGCGCGGCCAACGCCCTGACCTCGGGCGATACATCGACGTGTCGTGCGTGCACCCTGACTTCCACCAGGACACCTCCTCGTCTGACGTTGCGCCCACCTTACTCCCCCGGATCGGACATGCAAGGCGGGGAACTGCGGATTTACACGATCGTTGCAACGCGGGCCAGGGTCACCAGATCGACCTGCTCCGCCCCCGCACGGCGCAGGCGCAGCGCGGCGGCCCGTGCCGTCGCCCCTGTCGTGAGCACGTCGTCGACGAGGACCACCCGGCCGTGCACCGTTCCGCGCTCGACGAACGCCGCCATCGCGTTGCGGCGGCGCTCCGGTGCGCTGCGTCCGCGCTGCGGGGCCTCGTGGATCCGCACGAGCGCATCGGTGCGGACGGGGATCCCCCACGCGCTGCCCAGCAGTCGCGCGAGCGAGAGCTGCCAGTCGACTCCGCGCCACGCCGCTCGGCCGCGCGCCGCGGGGACGGGCACGAGCAGGTCCGCGCCGGGCCGTGGCACGCACCCGAGCAGGCACGCCGCGGCGACGTCGGCGACCGGCGCCCGGGCCGCGTCCTTCCACGCGCCCACGACCGCGGCGCCGCCCGCCTCGAGCCGCAGCGCCGAGCGCGCCGTGCCGATCGAGCGCCCGAGCCGCGTGCACAGCGGACAGCGGATGCGCCCGCGCGGGTCGGGATCGCCGCAGCGCGGGCAGACGGGACCTCGAACCCACGGCAGCGCCCGCCGGCACGGGCGGCAGAGCAGGGCGCCACGCGCGTCGCAGACGGCGCAGCGC
>JBPCSR010000141.1:0-16939 GCA_051006935.1 Gaiellales bacterium | reverse complement strand
GTGCTCCGTCGCGTCGATCGCCGGGCCGCCGTCGATCGGCTGACCGAGCGGGTTGACGACGCGACCGACCATCGCCTCGCCGACGGGGTCGCTCATGACGTTGCCCGTGCGGCGGACCGTGTCGCCCTCGCGGATCTTCTGCCACTCGCCGAACAGCACGACGGCGACGTTCGACTCCTCGAGGGTGAGGGCGAGGCCGGTCACGCCGTGCGGCAGCTCGAGCATCTCGAGCGCGATGCAGCGCTCGAGGCCGTAGACGCGGGCGATGCCGTCGCCGACCTGGATGACGGTGCCGATCTCCTCGACGTCGGCGGTGTCCTCGAACCCGCTGATCTGGCTCTTGAGGATGGATGCGATCTCGTCGGGATTCAGCTTCACGGTTCTCTCCGTCTATCTAGGCGGTCGGGATGCGGGCGGCGCGCAGATCGCGGCCGAGGAGGTCGAGGCGGCGACGCAGCGAAGCGTCGACGAGGCGGTCGCGTACGCGCAGGACCACGCCGCCGAGGATGGTCGGATCGACGGTGCGATCCATGGTCACGACGAGGCCGGTGGCGTCGGCGAGCTGCTTGGCCACGGTATCGGCGGTCTTGTCGTCGATCGGCACCGCGGTGGTCAGCTCGACGGCGAGCTCGTTCTGCTCGAGACGGGCCCGCTCGGCGAAGGCGCTCTGGATCTCGAGGAGCGCGTCGAGTCGGCGATGGTCGAGCAGGACGCCGAGGAACTTCCCGACGAGCGGGTTGCCGCCCTTGGCCAGCTCGGCGAGCACGCGGCGCTTGGCGTCGCGCGGCACGGCCGGATTGGTCAGCGCGCGGGCGAGGTCGGCGTTGCCGGCCACCTCGTCGGCGATCGCCGCGAGGTCGCCGTCGACCTCGCGCAGGCACTTGGCCTCGGTGGCGGCGTCGTAGAGCGCCGTGACGTACGGGGCCGCGACGCTCACGCCTTGTCCGACCCCCCGTGGAGGGCGGAGAAGTCGACGCCGGCCAGGGCCTCCTCGACCAGGCGCTTCTGCTCCTTGTCGTCGAGGGCGTGGCCGAGCACCTTCTCGGTGGCGAGGATCGTCAGGTCGGCGATCTCCGACTTGATCCGGTCGAGCGACTGCTGCGTCTCCGCGGCGATCGCCTGCTGGGCCGCGGCGATGCCGCGCTCGCGCTCGGCGGACAGCTCCTCGGTGAGCTGGCGCTGCTGCTCGGACGCCGTGGCGCGGGCCCGCTCGAGGATCTCCGACGCCTCATGGCGGGAGGCCGCCAGCTGCGCCTTGTACTCCTCGAGCAGACGCTCGGCCTCCTCACGGGCGTTCTCGGCCGCGGCGAGGTTCTCGCGCACCGCCTCGCGGCGCTCGTCGAGAAGCGCGGCGATGCGCCCGAACGCGTACTTCCTCAGGATGAAGAGGACGATCAGGAACGTGAGGAGGGTCCAGAGGCTGAGTCCCAGCTCAGGCTGGATCAGCCCCGCACCCCCGGATGCGAGCGTCGTGGAGGTCATCGAATCAGGCGATGAAGAACGCCACGAAGCTCATCAGGAGGGCATAGAACGTGATCGCCTCGGTGAGGGCGAGGCCCAGGAACATCATGCCCTGGAGGTCGCCGCGCATCTCCGGCTGCCGCGAGACGCCCTCGATCGTCTTGCCGATCAGGTATCCCACGCCCACGCCGGGGCCGATTGCGCCGAAGCCAGTGCCGAGGCCGAGAGCGAGCGCCTTTGCGGCGTCGACGAGCCCCTGATCGGTAAGTGCCATGTGACGAGATCCTCCTGCTTGATGGGCGTTAGTGATGCGGCTCGATCGCCGAGCCGATGTAGATGCCGGACAGCATCGCAAAGATATAGGCCTGCAGCGACGCCACGAGACCCCATTCGAAGATGTAGAAGGCGACGGCGATGGGGATCGCGATCGGCGCCACGAAGAGCTTGCCGAGCAGGATCACGAAGCCGATGCACATGATGATCAGCAGATGGCCCGCCAGCATGTTGGCGAAGAGCCGGACGCTCAGCGAGACGATGCGCAGGACCTGCGAGAGGACCTCGAGGATGATCAGCGCGGGCTTCAGCGCCGGCGGGCTCGGGGGCACCCAGCTCTTGAAGTAGGGCACGACGCCGTTGGCGCGGATGCCCTCGACGTGCGCGATGCCGATCGTCATGATCGTCAGCGTCAGCGTGACGGACAGGTTCGACGTCGCCGCGTAGATCGTCAGGCCGGGGATCGGCCCGAACAACGTGTTGTGCGTGTCGAGCGGGAGCGGGATGAAGCTGATCATGTTCAGCGTCCAGATGAACACGAACAGCGAGGCGACGTACGGGAACCAGCGGACGTACGCGGCCTTCGGGAGCGTGGCCTGGCCGATGTTCGTCTCGGAGAACGTGTAGAGCAGCTCGACCACGGTCTGCGTGCGGCCCGGCTGGGCGCGCAGGCCGCCGCGCACGACCCACAGGGTGAGGATCACCGAGATCGCGACGCCGAGCCAGAGGTACACGACGAGCTTCGAGATGCCGATCTCGATCGGCCCGATGCTGAACGACGCCCAGTACGTGTTGAGGAACTCGTCGACCGGCTGGAAGCCGCCCTCCTCCGACGCGAACGCGCCGGCGGGGACGAGCAGCAGCGCGCCCAGGACGGCGGCGAGGATCAGGCCGAGACGACGGGTCACGCGGAGCCCTCCGGGGTCAGGTTGGCGGGGCCGTGCTCGTCGCGCAGGAGCACATGGCTGATCGAGCGGGCGACCATGTCGACGGTAAAGTAGACGAGGAAGGCGGCGGCGGCGGCGACACCGAGCTGCCGGTCGACGGTCCACGCGATCACGAACAGCGCGCCGAACGTGAGCCATGCGCGGGAGATCAGGCTGACGCCGACGATGCCCACCGCCATCACCTGCGTGCGGCCGCGCGCGAAGAGGTCGGCGCCGAGCGCGACGGCGATGTTGACCGCGAGCAGCGCGGCCGAGAGCGCCCAGGCCCACACGTTCCAACCGGCCAGCAGGAAGACGGGGAGCGCGAGGAGGCACGGCACGATCGCGGCGAAGCGCAGCCAGAAGGCGACGCGGAGGCGGGTCGGGATCGCGGTCAACGGGGCTTGAAGTACTGGATGTAAAGCAGGTAGAAGCCGAGCACGAGGCCGATGGTCGAGCCGACCATGAGGCCCGGTGCGAGGTGGCCGGAAACATACCCGATCGCCCCGCCGACGGCCGCCCCGAGGACGATGCCGGCGATCACCGTCATGCCGGCGCCCAGGCCCGACGCGTCCGGTCCCCCGCTCCTGCCCGATCCGTCGATGATGGCCTCCTCGAGCCTGCGCGACCCGACAACCGGGGCGGGCTGAAACCTAGCAGGCGGCGCCGGGCCGTCAGCGGGCGTCGTGCGTGATGCGGCCGTCCATCATCGTCAGCACCACCGGCACCGCGTGGACGTCGTGCGGGTCGACGCGGAAGAGGTCCTCGCCGAGCACGACGAGGTCCGCAGCCTTGCCCGCCTCGAGCGTGCCGACGCGGTCGTCGAGCATCAGCTGGTACGCGCCGTGGGCGGTGTAGCCGCGCAGCGCGTCGTGGAGCCCGATCCGCTGGCGCGGCACGAGCGGCCGGTCGTCCGGGTGCCCCGGGCGCTGACGCGTGAGCAGCGCCTCGACCTGGATCAGCGGCGGGATCTCCGCGATCGTGACGCCGGGGATGTCGGAGCCGTACGTCACGACGGCGCCGGAGCGCACGAGGTCGCCGTACGGGAACAGGCGCTCCACCATGCGCGCGCCGCCGAGCATGTCCTCGTAGACGTCGGCGTAGAGGCCGTTGTAGTCGGTGCCCCAGAGCGGCGTGCAGTTCGCGATCAGCCCGAGCGCGGCGTAGCGCGGGATGTCGGCGGGGTCGACCAGCGAGTTGTGGGCGATCGTGTGCCGCAGCGCCCCGCGCCCGTGCCGCGCGAACACGCGCTCGAAGGCGTCGAGCACGTTGCGCGCCGAGCCGTCGGCGTCGATGTGGATGTGCACGGGGAAGCCGGCGAGGTGCGCCGCCTCGATCATCCGCTCGGTGTGCTCCGGCGACAGCGAGGCGTGGCCGCGGCCGAACGCCGCCGCGTGGCCGCAGAGCGGCTCGAGCGTGAGCGCCCCGCCGCTCATCACGGTGCCGTCGACGAAGATCTTGAGGATCTCGATCGAGACGTGGGGCGAGCGGAGGCGCTCGCGCCAGTCGCGCAGGATCGCCAGCTGCTCGTCGGGATCGTCGCGCTCGAAGCGCGTCCAGTGGGTGCCGACGATGCGCACGTCGAGCTCGCCGCGGGCGTCGCGCTCGACGAGGTCGGCGTAGATCGGCTCGGCGTCGGCGCCGCGCGGCCCGACGAAGACGCCCGCCTCCATGTACGCCGTGATGCCCCACGACGGCGCCGGCTCGAGCGTGAGGCGCTGCGACGCGCGGACGCCCTCGCGGCTGAAGATCCCGAGCGGCCCCGCCATCAGCAGGGTCGGGGCGCCCTCGACGACGTGGCCGGTCGGCGTGCCGTCGGGGTCGCGCACCCAGAACTGCTTGCCCGGGTCCGGATCGGGCGTCGCGGCGTCGACGCCGCAGAGCGCGAGCGCCCGTGTGTTCGTCCACGCGTCGTGCGCGTCGGCGGAGAAGACGAAGGCGGGCAGATCGCCCGTGACGGCGTCGAGCAGCTCGCGACGGGGCGAGCGGTCGGGGAACGAGGCCGGCAGCCAGCCGTGACCCCGCACGACGTCCGCGTCGGGGTTGGCGGCCATCCAGTCGGCGAGGGCGCGCTGCATCCCCTCCACCTCGTCGATGCCGCTGAGGTCGCAGCCGACCTTCGACGCGCCCATCATCGCGAGGTGGTTGTGCGCCTCGATGAAGCCGGGCATGCACAGGCGCCCGTCCAGGTCGATGCGCTCGGCGTCGGCGTCGAGGTGCGCCTCGGCCCCCGCTCGCGGGCCGACGTAGGCGATGTCGGCCCCGCGCACGACGACGGCCTGCGCCCACGGCTGCGTGGGATCGCCGGTCCAGATCGGGCCGCCGGAGATCAGCGTGGCTGCCATCGCGGGCAGTCTACTGACGGGCGAAGGGGCGCGGCAGCGGCGCCTCGTCGGGCGCCGCGTGGCGCCGCAGGAGCCCCACCTTGCGCAGGTGCCCGTACTTGAGGATCTCGAGCGCCACGATCACGTAGTACGTGACCGCGAGCGCGCCCAGGCCGAACAGCGTGAGGCCGATCGTCGGCCAGAGGTTCCAGCTGCCCTCCGTGCGGTAGGGGAACAGGCGCACGGCGAGCGCGAACGCCGCCAGCACGCCCGACCACGCGTAGAGGAGGCCGACGGCCTGGCGCTGGGTGTAGCCGACGCGCAGGAGCCGGTGGTGGAAGTGGCTCCGGTCGGCGCTCGCGATCGACCGCCCGGAGCGCAGGCGCTTGAGGATCACGAACGACGTGTCGAGGATCGGCACGAGCAGCACGACCAGCGGGAACACGAGGGCGAGCGCGGCGGCCGTCTTCATCACGCCCTGGACGGACACGCAGGCCAGGAGGAACCCGAGGACGAGCGCGCCCGAGTCGCCCATGAAGACCCGCGCGGGGTTGAAGTTCCAGGGCAGGAATCCGAGACAGGCGCCGGCGATCGCCGCGGCCATCACGCCGGCGGAGATGCGCCCGAGCGACAGCGCGAGGATCGCGAACGTGATCGCGCTGATCGCGCATACGCCGGCGGCGAGGCCGTCCATGCCGTCGGCGAGGTTGACCACGTTGGCGACGGCGACGATGAAGAGGATCGTCAGCGGGTACGCGAAGATGCCGAACGACACGGTGCTGGGCTGGATGAACGGGACCGTCACGGAGTCGATCGTCATGCCGCTGGCGACGGGAATCGCGGCGCAGGCGATCTGCCCGAGTAGCTTCGGCAGCGGCGGCACCCCGAAGCGGTCGTCGATCGCCCCGAGCAGGCAGATCAGGCCGGCGCCGAGCAGGATCATCTCGTAGCGCCGGTCGATGTCGACGTTCGGCAGGACGGCCGCGAGGATGCCGAGGAAGATCGCGACGCCGCCGAGCAGCGGGATCGGCCGGTCGTGGATGCGGCGTCCGCCCGGCTTGTCGACGACGCCGAGCCGCCACGCCACGCGCATCATCACCGGCGTCAGCGCGCACGCGACGATCGCCGCGATCAGGAGCGCGTAGACCGCCGACGGCGCGAGGACGAGCCGGGAGAAGGCGTCGGGCACCACGCCCTCAGGGTACCGGTGGGTCGTACGGGCGGGCCCGGCCCGCGCGGGCTCAGCCCGCGTGGATCGAGCTGAAGCCGCGCATGCCGGCGTACAGCGGGCGGTGCGCGAGGATCGAGTCGACCTCGCCGCGCAGCACGTCGAGATCGGCATCGGGCGAGACCGCCGAGCCGATGATGCGGCCGACGTTCGCGAAGTCCGCCTCGTCGAGGCCGCGCATCGTCGCCGCGGGCGTGCCGATGCGGACGCCGCTCGTCTCCATCGCCGGGCGCGGGTCGAACGGGATCGAGTTGCGGTTGACCGTGATGTGGATCGAGTGGAGCCGGTCCTCGAGCTCCTTGCCGGAGAAGGCAGCCTCCTGCAGGTCGAGCAGCACGAGGTGCGTGTCGGTGCCGCCGGAGACGAGGGTGTTGCCCGTGCCCAGCAGCCCGTCGGCCAGCGCCTGCGCGTTCAGGCACACCTGCTTCTGGTATTGCTTGAAGGCGGGCGTCTGGGCGATGCCGAAGGCGACGGCCTTGCCGGCGACGCCGTGGCAGAGCGGCCCGCCCTGCAGCCCCGGGAAGAGGCCGGAGTCGATCTTCTTCTGCCACTCCTCCTTGCAGAGGATGAAGCCCGCACGCGGTCCGGCCAGCGACTTGTGCACGGTCGAGGTGACGACGTCGGCGTACGGCACGGGGCTCGGGTGCTCGCCGGCGGCGACGAGGCCGGAGATGTGCGCCATGTCGACCATGAAGTTGGCGCCGACCTCGTCGGCGATCTCGCGGAAGGCGGCGAAGTCGAGCGTGCGCGGGTACGCGCTCGCGCCCGTCACGATCAGCTTCGGCTTGTGCTCGTGCGCGGCCCGGCGCACATCCTCCATGTCGATCGTGCCGGTCTCCGGGGAGACGCCGTAGTGCACGAACGTGTAGTACTTGCTCGAGGAGTTGACCGGGTGGCCGTGCGTGAGGTGGCCGCCGTGGTCGAGCCGCAGCGCGAGCACCGTGTCGCCGGGCGACAGGAGCGCGAGGTACGCGGCCATGTTCGCCTGCGCGCCGGCGTGCGGCTGCACGTTCGCGTGCTCCGCGCCGTACAGGCTCTTGGCGCGCTCGATCGCGAGCGACTCGATCTCGTCGACGACGTCGCAGCCGCCGTAGTAGCGCTTGCCCGGGTACCCCTCGGCGTACTTGTTGGTGGCGACGCTGCCCACCGCCTCCATCACCGCCGGCCACGTGAAGTTCTCCGAGGCGATCAGCTCGAGCTCGTCGCGCTGACGGTCCAGCTCGCGGTCGAGCAGGGACGCGATGGCGGGATCGACGGTGTCGAGCCCGGCCGTGCGGAGGATGTCCAGGGGGAGGTCGTTGGCAGCCATGCGGCGGAGTGTACGCGGGGCGGGGATCGCGGCACGCACCACACCCGCCGGTCCCGGCGCCGCCGGGGTGTGCCCTTCGGACATGCGGCGCGCGGCCGCCGCGCGGATCAGGCGGGGCGGCGTCCGACCACGACGCGGTCGACGCCGGCGAGGTCGCGGTGGCAGGCGACCCCGACGAGGCCCGCGCCGGCGAGCAGCTCCTGCACCGCGCCCGCCTGCTCGTCCGAGTTCTCGAGCACGATCGTCCCGCCCGACCGCAAGCGCGTCGGCGCGTCGGCGATCAGCCGCCGGATCAGGTCGAGCCCGTCGGACCCGGCGTACAGCGCGAGGTGCGGCTCGTGGCGCACCACGCCCGCCTCCGTGCGCGGATCGCCGTCGGGGATGTAGGGCAGGTTGGCGGCGATCACGTCGAACGTCCGCCCCGCCACGGCCGCGGCGAGATCCGACTGCAGGAGCTCGATCTCGACGCCGATCCGGTCCGCATTCTCGCGCGCGAGCGCGAGGGCCTCCGGCGACACGTCCACGGCCGTGACGGCCGCGTCGGGCCGCTCGTGCTTGACGGCGATCGCGATCCCGCCCGCGCCGGTGCCGACGTCGAGCAGCGCGCCGTCGCGCGGCAGCGCGGCGAGCGCGACCTCGACGAGCGTCTCCGTCTCGGGCCGCGGCATCAGCGCACGGCGGTCCGTCTTCAGCACGAGCCGGTGGAAGCCGACCTCGCCGAGGATGTACGCGACGGGCTCGAGGTCGGCGCGGCGGCGCAGAAGCGGTCGGATCGCGTCGAGCTCGGCGGGCGTGACCGGCCGGTCGTGGTGCAGGTACAGCTCGAGGCGGTCGAGGTCGAGCACGCTGCCCACGAGCTTCTCCGCGTCGAGCCGCGCCTGCGGGATCCCCTTCGCGTCGAGGTACGCGGCCGACAGCGCGACCACGTCCTTGACGGTGCGCAGGCCGCCGGGGATCGCCTCAGACATCGGCCGAGGCGGCCTCGAGCTGCTGGCGGTTCCAGTCGGCCTGCAGCGCGGAGGTGAACGGCTCGAGCGCGCCGAGCAGCACCTGGTCGAGGTCGTGCGACGTGAACTTGATGCGGTGGTCCGTCACGCGGCTCTGCGGGAAGTTGTACGTGCGGATCTTCTCCGAGCGCGCGCCCGTGCCGATCTGCGACTTGCGCGCGGCGGCCTGCTCGGCGGCGAGGCGCTCGCGCTCCGCCTCGTAGAGGCGCGCGCGCAGGATCTTCATGGCGCGCTCGCGGTTCTGCAGCTGCGAGCGCTCGTCCTGGCACGCCACCACGACGCCCGTCGGCAGGTGCGTGATGCGCACCGCCGAGTCGGTCGTGTTGACGGACTGCCCGCCCGGGCCGGTCGAGCGGTAGACGTCGATCTTGAGATCCTTCTGCTCGATCGTGACCTCGACGTCCTCGGCCTCGGGCAGCACGGCGACGGTCGCGGTCGAGGTGTGGATGCGGCCCTGCGTCTCCGTGGCGGGGACGCGCTGCACGCGGTGCACGCCGGACTCCCACTTGAACGCGGAGTACGCGCCGTCGCCGGTGATCTCGAACGACACGTCCTTGAGGCCGCCGGAGTCGGACGGGTCGGACGTCAGCACCTGGTGCTTGAAGCCGAGGCGGTCGGCATATCCCGTCAGCATCTTGAAGAGGTCGGCTGCGAACAGCGCGGCCTCCTCCCCGCCCGTGCCGCCGCGGATCTCGACGATCACGTTGCGGTCGTCGGCCGGGTCGCGTTCGAGCATCGCGATGCGCAGCTCCTCCTCGAGCTCCGGGATCTCGACGCGCGCGGCCTCGAGCTCCTCCTGCAGATAGGCGCGCACCTCGGGATCGGCCTCCCCCTCGAGCGCCTCCGAGGCGTCGGCGACGGTGGCCGTGGCGGCGCGCCAGCGCCGGGCGAGCTCGTTGGCGCCCTGCAGGCGCCGATGCGCACGCCCCACCTCGGCCAGGCGCCGGTGATCGCCGAGCACGGCGGGGTCCGCGAGCTCCTGCTCGGCCTCGGCGAAGGACCTCTCGATCTGGGCGACGAGCCGTTCCATGGCTGCAGGGTACGCGGGAGCGCCGGTGCCCGGCGGCGTCAGGCCATCACGTCGACGGCGGCCTCGGCGCGCCGCTGGCGGTTGACCGCCTCGCGCTCGAGCACGGCGTCGAGCGCCGCGACCGCGACCTCGAGGTGCTCCGCGTCGGCGGGCCGCGTGGTCAGCCGCTGCAGCAGCAGCCCCGGCCACAGCACGGCGCGCACGAGCGGGTTGTGGCCGTAGCGGCCGGCCAGGCGGATCACCTCGTAGGCGATGCCCGCGATCACCGGCACGAGCACGATGCGCGACGTGATCAGCCATGGCAGCGACGGCCGCCCGACGAAGGCGAAGACGACGATCGCGATCACCATCACCCACAGGAGGAAGGCGGTGCCGCAGCGCAGGTGGATCCGCGAGTGGCGCGCGGCGGCCTCCGCGGTGCGCGGCTCGCCGGCCTCGAGCGCGTTGATCGCCATGTGCTCGGCGGCGTGGAACTCGAACACGCGCCGGAGGTCGGGCAGCAGCGTCAGGAACAGCAGGTAGCCGATGAACAGCCCGACGCGGATCAGGCCCTCGACGACGACGAAGGCGATCGTGCCGTCGATCGGGAGGATGTTCGCGATCACGCTCGGCACGACCTTGAAGAACGCGATCGAGAACACCACGGCGACGACGAGCGCGATCACGATCTCGCGCCGCCCGAGCTCCTCCGCCGCCTCGCCCGCCTCGCCCTCGTGCGCGTGATCGCTGGTCGACAGGCGCGCGGCGAGCGACAGCGCCTTCATCCCGATCACGAGCGACTCGCCGAGCGCGACCACGCCGCGCACGACGGGCCAGCGCAGGACGGGCGAGCGCAGCGCGACGGAGCGCTGGTCCTCGACGACGGTCGTGATGCGGCCGTCGGGCCGACGCACGGCGACGGACCACGCGGACGGGGTGCGCATCATCACGCCCTCGACCACCGCCTGCCCTCCGACGGACTGGCTCACCGCCCGCTCCCGGGCCCGGCTAGGACTGGGCCTTGGCGCGGCGCTTGTTGAAGCGCTCCACGCGGCCGCCGACGTCGATCAGCTTCTGCGTGCCCGTGTAGAACGGGTGGCAGGCGGAGCAGAGCTCCACGCTGTAGTCGCCCTTCGTCGAGCGCGTCTCGAACGAGTTCCCGCAGGAGCACGTGATCGTCACGACGGGGTAGTCGGGATGCGTGTCGGCCTTCATCGCGCGGCACCGTAGCACGGGGCCAGAGGCCGACACGCCGCTACACGCCGACCCAGAATCCGATCGCGTCGTCGTCGGCGAGGTTGCGCCAATCCGCGATCCCGGCCTCCCCCGCGAACAGCGCCTCGCCCTCGCGGATGACCGGCGTCGAGCCGTCCGTCATGGTCAGCATCAGGAGCCCCTGGCCGAGCAGCACCACCTCGCTGCCGCGCGCGCGCGCAGGCGGCGTGCCGTGCGCGCCCGGGTCGAGCCGGAACTCGTAGACGCGCAGCGCCTCGTCCTGGGTGTCGAGCAGCGCGACGCGGGAGGCGCCGCCGCGGTGCGGAGCGGTGCGGCCGCGGATCCGGTACCCGGCCGTCCGCGATCCGATCACCAGCTCGTCCAGCGAGACGCCGAGCCCCGTGGCGATGCGGACGAGGGTGTCGACGGACAACCCGCGCTGCCCCCGCTCCGCCTGGGAGATCGCGCTCGGCGACACGCCGCCAAGGCGGGCGATCGCCGCCTGCGTCAGCTCGCGCTGCACGCGCACCGCCGCCAGGGCCGCGCCCACGCGCGAGCCCTCCCCGAGCGGCGACAGCACGGGTTCGCCGTCGTCGACGCGCAGCGCGAAGGCGGTGCCGACGACGGAGCGCGGACGCGCCTCGGCGCGGTCGATCACCACCGTGGAGCCCTCGATCCTCAGCACGACCTGGGTGATGCGGCGAATCTGCTCCGCGAGGTCGTCCGGCACGCCCGGCCCGAGCGTCCAGTACGCGACGGCGCCGAATCGGAGCAGCAGCGGGCACGACCGCACGAACAGGCGCCGCGCGCCGTCGACGCCGAAGCGCTCGACCGCGTGGCCGAGGTCGTCGACCACGAGCAGCCCGCCGGTGCCCAGTTCCCCGCCGCGCGCGATGATCCGGGCGATCGCGGCGTCGAGGCCGAGCGCGCCGACGTCCTCCGTCTCGACCCCGGCGGGCGCGGCGCCGCCCAGCGTGATGCCGAGCACGCCGGAGTACCCGTTGGCCCCGAGCGCGGCGCCGATCAGCGCCGCAGCGCCACCGGACCCGTCGGCTTCGCGCAGCACCACGTTGTCGCCCCAGAAGAGCCCGCCGAGCGCCTCGTCGAGGATGTCGACGCCCGAACTCGCGACCGTTGGCAGCATCGACATGGGCGGGTCCTCCGACCTCGGCGACGCCCCCGCCGCACCGGCACGAGGTCGCGTTTCGCGTCACTTGCTGTCCCGATGGTAGCGCGTGTGAAGCAATGCTAACAAGACGTATGCCCGTCGTACCTTTACGCCCTTGCCACCCGCTTCACCCGGTGGTTTGCTCACCCCACCACTCGAGAGGGAGGGCTCGTGGCTGCACATCCATCCGGTGAGCGATTCACCGTCGAACTCGAGAAGGGCACCAACTGGTGGGGCGCCTTCGTGATCGGCCTGGCGGGGACCATCCTCGTCATCGGCCTCGCGGGGTACGCCCTGCTCGCGCTCGGCGGCGTCGCCGTGACGCTGTTCATCGTCCTGACGCTGATCGGCGTGTTCCTGTGCTTCTGCCTGGCGGAGCTCGCCGCCGCGTTCCCCGACCGCGCCGGCGGATTGCCGTCCTATGCGTTCGAGACCTTCAAGCCGTGGGGCGACGGCGCCTCCGAGCACATCGGCGGCCTGAGCTCGTGGGCGTACTGGCTCGGGTGGTTCACGGTGGCGCCGATCAACGCGTACCTCGCGGCGCTCTACATCACCGACCTGTTCGGGATCCCGCTCGGGGCCACGTACGGCCCGATCTCGGACAAGTTCGGCTCCGCCTGGTCGGTCGGCGTGCTCGTGACGGCGGCCGTGATCCTGCTCGTCGTGTTCATCCCGGGCTGGCTCGGCATCCGACTCGGGGCGACGTTCGCGACGATCCTCGGCATCGGCTCGATCATCCCGCTCGTGCTGATCATCATCCTCCCCTTCTTCCATCCGTCGTCGATCGACTTCGGCCGCGTGCAGCTCGGGACGCTCCCGGACGGCGTGACCGGGTCGTGGCAGCTGATCGTCGGCTGGGCGTTCATCTTCGTCTGGACCGTGTGGGCGATGGAGGCGGCCGCGTGCTACATCGGCGAATGCCGGGAGCCGGCGCGCGACGCGAAGATCGCGATGACGGCGGAAGGGCTGTTCGGCCTGTTCATCTACGTCACGCTGCCGCTGATGCTGCTGGCCGTGCTCGGCACCGCCGGGTTCGCCGAGCTCGGCTCGGGCGATGCCAACGTCGTGTTCCTCGGCTACGTCGACAAGATCTTCGGCGCGAACGAGTTCTGGCGCTGGTTCGTCGGCCTCGCGCTCGTCGCGGCGCTGCTGCTCTCGGTGCTGAACGCGCTGATCGGCGCGTCACGCGGCCTCTGGCAGAACTCGATCGACGGCGTCCTGCCGAAGGTGTTCGGCAGGACGAACAGCCACGGCTCGCCGAGCACGGCGATCCTGCTGTCCCTGGTCGCCTCGCTGCTCGTGCTGCTGGTCGGCTCCCCGCTGCAGATCTACATCTTCAGCAACATGGGCTACCTGTTCGCGCTGTCGGTGGCGATGATCGGCTTCGGGGTCTTCCGCTGGAAGCGGAACGACTTCGCCCGGCCGGTGCGGATGCCGCGCGTGATGGGGCCGGTCGCGATCGTGTTCGGCGTCGGCGGGCTGCTCCTGTGGGCGATCGGCGGCTACTACGCGGCGGACTACGCCGTCGGGGCCGGCTACCGCTGGCTGTTCTGGGTGGGTCTGATCCTGCTCGTGCTGTACGTGCCGCTGCACCTCTGGCGACGCGCCGAGGATCGCCGAGCCGGCACGTCCACGCCGCACCACGTGGAGCATCCGCACTGAGCGGCTGATCCCACCATGCCGCTGATCCCACGCCGCAGGAAGCGCGGATGGGACGAGCAGCCGGTCAGCCCCTGCGCGGTGCTCCTCGCAGCGGACGGCCGGAGGAGGTTCTCGCGGAGGGCGATCGCCGAGGCGATCGCCCTCTCGCCTTCCGGGCCCGTCGCCGTCGTCACGATCGCCCGCATCCACGGGACGCAGTTCGGCCTGCCCAATCCGGGGCTGATGCCGACCAAGCAGGAGATGCGCGATCGACACGCCTGGGTGGGCGCCGCCGTCGACGCGATCACGACAGCGGGCGGCACGGCCGACGGCCAGGTGGCGGTGACGCGCAAGGCGACGAAGACGCTGGCCCGCATCGCCCGCACGCGCGGCGCGCAGCGCATCGTGATCGACGAGACGGCCTACACCGGGCTCCGGCGCTTCATCGAGGGAGACGTCGGCTCCGAGCTCGCCAAGCGGCTGCGGACCGCTGGCGTCGAGGTGACCGTGATCCCGTTCGACCCAGCCGACCCGGCCCCGTAGGCGGGGCCTTCCATCCATCTAAAGGTTCGGTTAGCATGCCTTTCACCACGCGCAACCGGAGGAGATGACCGTGGCACAGCCCAAGAACAAGGAAGAGGCGCGGCGCCGCGCGAAGGCCGACGGCATCGAGTTCTTCTTCGCCCAGTTCGTCGACATGCACGGCAAGCCGAGCGCCAAGCTCGTGCCCGCCGAGCGGATCGACATGCTCTTCGACGACGGCGCCGGCTTCGCCGGGTTCGCCGCCGGCCCCATCGGCCAGACTCCGGCCTAGCCCGACATCGCGGCGATCCCGGACCCCGAGTCGTACACGCCCGTGCCGTTCAAGCCCGGGCTCGCCCGCTTCGCGTGCGACATCACGATCGACGGCGACCCGTACAACTTCTGCCCGCGCACGATCCTCAAGAACGCGAACGCGCGCGCCGCGAAGATGGGCTATCGCCTGAAGATGGGCATGGAGCTCGAGTTCTTCCTGCTCAAGGAGCGCGACGGCCGCATCGTCCTCGCCGACGACCTCGACACCCTCGACCAGCCCTGTTACGACATGAAGGGCATCACGCGGTCGTACGACTTCATCTCGTCGCTGTCGAAGAACCTCAACGGCCTCGGCTGGGGGAACTACGCCAACGACCACGAGGACGCCAACGGCCAGTTCGAGCTCAACTTCGAGTACGACGACGCCCTCCGCACGGCCGACAAGGCGATCTTCTTCCGCTACATGGTCCACGCCATGGCGCAGGAGCGCGGCCTGCTCACGACCTTCATGCCGAAGCCGTTCTCGAACCTGACGGGCAACGGCGGCCACCTCCACATCTCGCTGTGGGACCCGACGGGCAAGAAGAACCTGTTCGAGGACAAGAAGGACCCGCGCGGCCTCGGCCTGTCGAAGCTCGCCTACCAGTTCCTCGGCGGCATCATCGACAACGCCGAAGGCCTCAGCGCGATCCTCGCGCCGACGGTCAACTCGTACAAGCGCATCGGCGTGGGCGCGCCCACCTCGGGCGCGACGTGGGCCCCGGCCTACGCCACCTACGGCATGAACAACCGCACGCAGTCGATCCGCATCCCGGCCCCAGGACGCATCGAGATCCGCTCGACGGACGGCTCGGCGAACCCGTACCTCGCCGCCGCGGCGATCATCGGCTGCGGCCTCGACGGCGTGGCCCGCAAGGCCAATCCGGGCGAGCCGAACCTGGACAACCTGTACGACCTGTCGGCGCAGCAGATCAAGCGCAAGCGCATCAAGACGCTGCCGGCGAACCTGCTCGACGCCGTGCGCGCCGCGGAGAAGAACAAGCCGCTGCGCGACTGGCTCGGCAGCATGGACGGCTGGGACTACCTCGACTACTTCGCCGACACGAAGAAGGCCGAGTGGCAGGAGTACCACACCACGGTCAGCGACTGGGAGCTCAACCGCTACCTGACGCTGTTCTGAGACGGGACGGGCGGGGATGCGCCGATGTGTGCATCCCCGCCATACCCGAGGTACCCGGCGTGTGACGGTGCGCCGTGCCATCGCACTCCCGGTGCGGTAGCCTTCCGCGGTAACGGGCGGTGCGTACCCGCCTTCGGCAAGGTCCATCGAGGAGGATGACCGTCATGGCGGTTGCAGTTGAGAGCGCGAAGGCCGGGCTCGATCCGATGTTCAACCCGGATTGGTTCCTGACCGATGAGCAGCAGGCGCTGCGCGAGCAGCTGATCGAGATCTGCGAGAAGGAGATCCGCCCGCGTGCCGCCAAGAACGATGCGGAGCTGATCTTCCCGCGCGAGAGCCTCGAGGCGCTCGGCCCGTTCCTCGGCGTCACGCTGCCGAAGGAGTGGGGCGGCCTCGGCCAGGGCCACGCGATGCTCGTCGCCACGACCGAGACGATCGCGCGCTACGGCTGCGCGTCGACGGCCATGTGCTACACGATGCACATCGGCGCCGTCGAGGCCCTGCGCCTCACCGCCTCCGAGTGGCAGATCGAGAACGTCCTCAAGAAGGTCGTCTCCGACAAGCTGATCGGCACCCTCTCCTACTCCGATCCTGAGACCGGCTCGCACTTCTGGTATCCGATCTCGTCCGGCGCCCGCAAGGTCGACGGCGGCTACGAGGTGCTCAAGAAGGCGTCGTGGACGACGTCGGGCGGCTTCGCCGACTGGTACGTCCTGCAGACGACGTCGCCGGACTTCAAGGAGTACTCGGATCTCACGTGCTGGCTCGTCTTCAACGACGAGGTCGAGTCGGGTCACGCCGAATGGGATGCCATGGGCCTGCGCGGCAACCAGTCCGGCTCGCTGCTGCTCGACTGGAAGCTCCTGCCCGAGGAGCGCATGGTCGGCGCGATCGGCGACGGCGCCTGGTCGAACGACGAGGCGGTCGACCCGTTCTTCCTGATCTCCTCCAGCGCGTGCTGGAACGGCATCTCGCTGGGCGCGATCGACATCTGCATCCAGCACACGACGCGCAAGGTCCACAAGGACGTCGGCATGCGCGTGTGCGACTACCCGACGATCCAGGACTCGGTCGGCGAGGCGATCATCGACACCAACGCGATGCGCTGCATGGACTATTCGATCGCAGCCGCGATGGATGCGGTGACGGACAACGGCCAGCGCAAGCTGGACCAGTCCGAGTACGCCCGCGGCAACTACCTCCACTGGCTCTGGCAGCTGAAGTTCGCGTGCGCGAAGAACTGCTGCCACGTCGTCGACGAGATGATGCACTCCGCCGGCGGCACCTCGTACAAGAAGTCGCCGCTCGAGCTGGAGCGCTACGTGCGCGACGGCAAGGCCGGCTGGGTGATGGGCCCGACGAACGAGGTCCTGCGCCAGTTCGTCGGCAAGACCGCCCTGCTC
>JBPCSR010000140.1:0-3175 GCA_051006935.1 Gaiellales bacterium | reverse complement strand
GATGATGATCAACGCGCTCAACTCGGGGGCCCGCGTGTTCATGTGCGACCTCGAGGACGCCCTCTCCCCCACCTGGGCCAACGTGCTCGACGGGCAGGCGGCGCTGCGCGACGCGGTGCGCGGCACGCTCGAGTTCACCAGCGACGACGGCCGGCACTACCGCCTCGACGAGCAGCGGGCCACGCTGATCGTCCGTCCCCGCGGCTGGCACCTCGAGGAGCGCCACGTCCTCGTCGACGGCCAGCCCATCGCCGGCGGGCTGTTCGACCTCGCGCTCCACATGACGCACAACGCGCTGGAGCTTATGCAGCGCGGCTCCGGCCCGTACTTCTACCTCCCCAAGCTCGAGTCGCATCTCGAGGCGCGGCTCTGGAACGACGCGTTCACGATCGCGCAGGAGGCCGTCGGCGTCCCGCACGGGTCGGTCCGCGCCACCGTGCTGATCGAGACGCTGCCCGCCGCCTTCGAGATGGAGGAGATCCTGTACGAGCTGCGCGACCATGCCGCGGGGCTCAACGCCGGGCGCTGGGACTACATCTTCAGCGCGATCAAGAAGCTGCACGCGCACCGCGACGCGGTCCTTCCCGACCGCGCGCGCGTGACCATGGACGTGCCGTTCATGCGCGCGTACACGCTCAGCCTCGTCCGCGCCTGCCATCGCCGCGGCGCGCACGCCATCGGCGGCATGGCGGCGTTCATCCCGTCGCGTCGCGACGCCGCCGTCAACGAGATCGCGTTCGCGAAGGTGCGCGAGGACAAGGAGCGAGAGGCCGGCGACGGATGCGACGGCACCTGGGTCGCCCACCCCGACCTCGTGCCGCTGGCCACGGAGATCTTCGACGCCGTGCTCGGCGAGCGCACGGATCAGCGGGACCGCCTGCGCGAGGACGTCGTGCCCGACGCGGATGCGCTCGTCGATCTCGCGGCGACGCCCGGGGCGATCACCGAGGACGGCGTGCGCACGAACATCTCCGTCGGGACGCGGTACATCGCCGCCTGGCTGGACGGACACGGCGCCGTCGCGATCGACAACCTCATGGAGGACGCGGCCACCGCCGAGATCTCCCGCGCCCAGCTGTGGCAGTGGCTCCACTTCGGGGTCGCACTCGAGGACGGGCGCACGCTCACGCCGGAGCTCTACGCGACGCTGCGCGACGAGGAGATCGAGCGCATCGGCGGTCGGGAGACGGCGCGGGTCGGCGAGGCGGTCGACCTGCTCGACCTGCTCGTGCGGCAGGAGCGCTTCGAGGAGTTCCTGACGATCCCGGCCTACGCCAGGCTCGCGTAACCCGGCCACGCCGCGCGGCCGATCTCCCAGATCCGGTCGACGCCCACGTCGGCGGGCGCCTGCGGTCGCGTCGACGGCGCATCCTCGATCAGGGCGTAGCCGAGTCGGCGCGGGATGCCCTCGCTCGGGCCGTTGGAGACGTCGTGCAGGATCCGCACGACGTCGATGGCCCGGTCGCGGAACGCGAGGTCGGTGCAGAGCCCGCTCGCGATCGTCGCGAGGCCCCGTCCGGTCCACGCCGGAAACAGGTAGTAGCCGATCTCGAGACCGCGCGGCCCGATCCGCCAGTGCAGTCCGACCGAGCCGGCGAGCGCCCCGTCGACCTCGATCGCGGCCACCAGGTCGCCGCCGTCCTCCCACACCCGGTTCCAGCGCGCCACCGTGCCCGCGGGATCGCACGTCTCCGCGGACCACTCGTCCAACCACACCATGCGGGGTCGCAGGTGCTGCGCCGAGGCGAGGATCGCGTCGCGCAGGGCATCGGCCTCATCTTCGCGCCATCGCCGCACGACCACGTCGCCGTATGCGGCGCGGTCCGCGATGCGGCGCGTCACGCCTGAGGCACCTCGACGACCGCGAAGGTCGCGAGCGCGATGGCGAGGATGCGGTCGCGGTCGTCGCGCATCTTGCCCTCGGCCACCATCGTGCGCCGTCCGTGGTGCTGCACCTCGCCGGTCGCGGTGATCGGCGTCCCGGGGATCACCGGGCGCACCATGTTGACCTTGATCTCGATGGTCACCGCGCGCTCACCCGCGGGCAGCAGCGTGTGCGCGGCACCGCCGAGCGCGGAGTCCATCAGCGTGGTGACCCAGCCGCCGTGCACGAGGCCGATCTGGTTGAGGTGGCGCTCGTCCGGGGTGGCGCGCAGCACGGCGCGCCCCGACGCGAGATCCTCGACGTGGAGATCCGCGAGGACCGCCCACGGGCTCGGCGAGATCGTGCCGTCGCGCAGCTGCTCGAAGAGCTCGAGGCCTGACAGCGAGGTGTGCCTCGGGTCGGTATCGCCGACCACCGGCGTCAGCCCCGCCAGCCGGGTTGATCGCGGTCGAGCAGGCGCTTCATCGCGTCGAACAGAAGCGGGCCCTCCTCCGGGCACGCGTCCGCCCACTGCCGCGCGGTGTGCTCGGCGACGGACTCCGGCGCGAGCACGAGCTCGGACCCCGTGGACTGCGCGAGCACCTGCACCTCGCACGCGCGCTCGAGGAAGTACGTGCGCAGCCAGGCCTCAGCAGGCGTGGCGCCGACGATGATCACGCCGTGGTTCTGCAGGAAGATCGCGTTCGCGCCCTCGGCCACGGCGCGGGCCAGGCGCTCGCCCTCGCCGTCTCCCTGGACCTGGCCGCCGTAGTCGAGCGTGGCGACGCTGCCGTGGAAGCTCATCGAGTTCTGCGTGAGCCGGGTGATGAAGCCCGTCGTCGTCGAGGCGATCGCCGAGGCGTACGGCATGTGCGTGTGCATCACGCACCGCGCGTCGGGGCGGGCGCGGTGGATCTGCCGGTGGATCTGCAGCGCGGTGATCTGCCCGTCGCCGGCGCCGTCGACGACGTTCCCGTCGAGATCCACCAGCAGGATGTCCCCCGGCACCATCTCCGACCAGTGCGGTCCGTAGCGGTTGAGCAGGAACAGGTCGTCATGCCCGTCGACGGCGAGCGAGTAGTGGTTGTCGATGCCTTCGTTGTAGCCGTGCACCGCGGAGATCCGCAGGAGCGCGGCGAGGTTCTCGCGCGCGGCGCGGAGCATCTCGGGATCGACGGCGACAGCGCTCATGGGCGCAACCTACCACGGCCGCGACGACGCGCCAACGGCGCCTCAGCGCACGGTCAGCGGCGCGCACACGGGCGGTGAGACGTTGCCGAAGCCGTCCCTCGACGTGAGGCACCAGACGTA
>JBPCSR010000139.1:0-2551 GCA_051006935.1 Gaiellales bacterium | reverse complement strand
GAGGAGGACGCGACGATGGAGTGGGTCGACGGCAACCTCGGCTCGAAGGTCACGATGAAGTACCCGGCCGTGATCCTCAACGGCGAGCGCGCGCACGGCGAGATCCTCTCGATCGCCTTCGCCGGCGAGGGCCAGCACCAGGACGCCGGCGGCAAGGTCACGCACGTCGCGCCGAACACCACCTCGGTGATCACCTCGAAGTCGATCTCGAAGGACGGCGGCCGCTCCTCGTACCGCGGCCTGCTGCGCGTCAACAAGGACGCCGAGGGCTCCAAGTCCAAGGTCGTCTGCGACGCGCTGATCATCGATCCCGAGTCGCGCACCGACACGTACCCGTACATCAACATCCTCGCCGACCAGGTCGACATCGGCCATGAGGCCACGGTCTCGAAGCTCGGCGAGGAGCAGATCTACTACCTGATGAGCCGCGGCCTGTCCGAAGCCGAGGCCTCCGCGCTGATCGTGGCGGGCTTCGTCGAGCCGATCACGAAGGAGCTCCCGCTCGAGTACGCCGTGGAGCTCAACCGCCTGATCCAGCTGCAGATGGAGGGCTCGGTCGGGTGAGCGCCTGGCTCGAGACCGCCCGCCAGACGGCCGCCGCATCCAACGCGGCGCTCGCCGTGCCCTCGCTCAACGACGAGCACTGGCGCTTCACGTCGCTGCGCGGCATCGACTTCGACCGCTACGCCGTCTCCGCGCAGGCGACCGCCGGCGACGTGGCCGGCGCGATCCTGGCCGAGGGCGATCACGCGGGACGGATCGTCATGCGCGACGGGGGCGTCGTGGTCGACGAGCTCGCGGCCGACGTCGCGGCGCAGGGCGTCGTCTTCGGCAGCCTTGCCCGCCTCGCCGACGAGCACGCCGCGCTGATCGAGCCGATCCTCGGCACGATCGTGGGCTACGACGAGAAGTTCGCCGCCGAGAACGGCGCGCTCTGGACCGACGGCCTGCTCCTGCACGTGCCGGCCGGCGTCAAGGTGCAGCTGCCGTTCCACGCGGCCTACGAGCTCGCGACGCCCGAGGCGGCGCAGCAGTGGCGCGTGGTCGTGTCGCTCGGCGAGGGCGCCGAGGCGACGCTCGTCGAGGAGCACCTGCCGGGGCAGCCGGGCTATGCCAACGGCGTCGCCGAGCTCGTGCTCGCCGAGACCTCGCACCTCACCTACGTCGTCGTCCAGGACCGCGACGACGCCGCCCTCCACTTCGCGGCGCATCGCGCCGAGGTGGCCAAGGACGCCACCCTCGAGTGGTCGGCCTGCTCGATCGGCGCCAAGACGGGCAAGACCCGCATGGAGACGCGGCTCACGGGCGAGGGCGCGACCGGGCGGCTGAGCGCCGTCTACGTGGTCGACGGCAAGCGCCACCTCGACCTCGACACGACGCAGGAGCACGACGCTCCGAACGCCGTCTCCGACCTCGCCTTCAAGGGCGTGCTGCTCGACGATGCGCGGTCGGTGTGGCGCGGCGTGATCCGCGTCGCCGAGGGCGCGCAGGGCACCGATGCCTATCAGGAGAACCGCAACCTGCTGCTGTCGTCGACGGCGCGCGCCGATTCGATCCCCGGGCTCGAGATCGACACGAACGACGTGCGCTGCACGCACGGCGCGACGGCGGGCCCGGTCGATCCGATGCTGCGCTTCTACCTGATGAGCCGCGGCATCCCGCGCGCCGAGGCGGAGCGCATGATCGTCGAGGGCTTCCTCGAGGAGGCGCTCGAGCGCATCCCCGACCTGCGCATCCGCGAGGCGCTGACGACCGCCGTCATGCGCCGCGTGCCCGACTGAGCTAGCGCCGTCGCGGGACGACGACCGTCGTCAGCGCGGAGGCGAGCGACCCGTTCGTCGGCGAGAACGTCGCGACGAGCGTGTACGTGCGGGCGCGCCGCCGGGCCGCAGTCCGTCCGGCCATCGCCATCACGCACGTGACCTGGTACGTCCCCGCGGTCCACACGCGCCGGGAGACCTGGCACGCGCGGTCGCGCTTGAACGACATGGCGGCGGCGATCACGCCGGGGCCGTCGACGGTGACGGCGAACGAGACGCCGACGCCCTTCTTGGAGAACCTCACCTTGCGCGGTCCGAGCGCGAGCGCCCGCGGACGCGTGTCCTTGTGCGGGGTCACGCGGTTCGATGCGGCGCTCGCCGCACCGGTGCCCGCGACGTTCGTGGCCGCGACCTTGAAGGTGTACGCGGTGCCGTTGCGCAGGCCGGTGAAGAGGCAGGTCGTCGCGCCGGTGGTCGTGCACGTCGCGCCGCCGGGCGTGGCCGTGGCCGTGAACCCGGTGATCGCCGCGCCGCCCGTGTCGGCGGGCGCGTTCCACGTGACGTCGACGATGGTGTCGCCCTCGTCGGCGGTCACGCCCGTCGGCGCGCGGGGCACGACGGCGGGGCAGACGGCGATCGACGTGATCGCGGTACCCGTGATGGCGTTGCGCGCCGTGCCGTCCGGACGCATGGCGTCGACGCGCGTCGCCGTGGCCGCGTAGACCGATGACCCGTCAATGCTCGTCGCGATCGCGAGCACAGTACCGGGGCTGGCGACGGCACCGATAGCA